>NZ_JBXXZH010000029.1:0-58323 GCF_059640475.1 Calothrix sp. CBUCES-K 9914 | reverse complement strand
GTATTAATGGTGCGTGAAAGCACTGTATTTGGCGTTACATTGCTTGATAGTAATAGCTTTCACGCACCCTACCCAATGCGCGTTGGCGCCGACCAATGCTTAAGTCAGTGACATTCATCTCTAGGGAATCTTAATTTTAAAATGAAGGGTGGGCATACTAGAGATAGCTTCCCTTCTTGATTGATATTATGAGTATTGACTTTACTGTTGCTATCCCTACTTATAATGGCGCCTGTCGTTTACCGAAAGTGCTTGAGAAATTACAGATGCAAGTAGGTGTTGAGCATCTATCTTGGGAAATAATCATTGTTGATAATAATAGTACTGATGGGACGGCGAAGTTAGTTGAGGAGTATCAGGCTAGTTGGCGCCATCATGCTTCTTTGCGTTATTACGTTGAATGTAAACAAGGCGCCGCATTTGCACGTCAGCGCGCGATAATGGAGGCGGAAGGTGAGGTAGTTGGGTTTTTGGATGATGATAATTTGCCTGATGCGACTTGGATATTAGAGGCATATAAGTTTATTCAAGAGTATCCGCAAGCTGGGGCTATTGCTAGTCAAATACACGGAGATTTTGAAGTTGAACCACCGGAGAGTTTGAAGTCATTGCTTTTTTACTTAGCTATTACAGAACGTGGTGATAAACCTCATATATTTGAACCGCATAGTAAAGGGTTTCCTCCATCAGCGGGTTTGGTGGTTCGTAGGGATGCATGGAAGGATAATGTGCCTGCGAAGTTGTTTTTAGTTGGTAGAGTTGGTAATTCGATGATAGGTAGTGAAGATGCGGAGGCTTTATTTTATATTCATAAAGCTGGTTGGGAAATTTGGTACAACCCTGCGATGGAAGTAGACCATGTTATTCCTGCTTGGCGCCTGGAGAGGAGTTATTTAGTTAATTTAATGCGTGGAGTTGGGTTAGCACGGTTTTATTTAAGGATGCTGTTACTCAAAGCTTGGCAAAGACCTTTTGCTTGTTTTGTTTATATTGTGAATGATTTTCGGAAGTTGTTGGTGTATTTTATCCGTAATTATAAGGTGATGAGAAGTGATGTTTTAGTAGCTTGCGAGATGGAAAGGCTACTTGGTACTTTTATGAGTCCATTTTATCTGTTTAGAAATGTAATCTTGAGTTTAATCCCCCCAACCCCCCTTAATAAGGGGGGCTAAGATTTGTTTGTATACGAGGCTAATATTTTTATTTTATTATTATTATTATTTTTTATTCTTTTTCCCCCCTTATTAAGGCTGCCGTGTACACACAAGTCTCTAAAAGTTACTTTTTTCTCTTTCTTTGTGTTCTTTGTGTCTTTGTGGTTCATAAAAAGAATAAACCACAAAGGCACAAAGGGCACAAAGGAGGGATGTTGAGGAGAGTTATAAAGATGTGTGTACACGGTAGCCTTATTAAGGGGGGATTCTTTAGGATATTACAATAATTTTACAAACAAATCCGCAAATAAACTGAGCCATTTCGCGACTGATTAAAATTAGTATATCAATTATCTTGCTAAATTTAATTAATATTATATGCCTGTTATCTCAGTTGTAATTCCAGTATATAACGGCGAAAAAACTATTAAAAAAACGATTGATAGTGTTTTGAGACAGACTTTTACAGACTTTGAATTAATTGTAATTGACGCAGGTTCTACTGATTCAACATTTTCAATAGTTTCACGAATTCAAGATTCTCGACTTCGTGTATACTCATATCCAAGAGCAAATGTAGCGGTTAATCGTAACCGTGGCTTTGAACATTGTAATAGCAAGTTTGTCAGTTTTTTAGATGCAGATGATATTTGGGCGCCAGATAAGCTGGAAGCGCAGTACAATGCCTTAGTAAAAAGTAATGCTATCGTAGCTTATAGTTTTACTGATGGGATAGATGAGAATGATAATTTTCTGCGTCCATGTAGTCATGCAGCGTGGGAAGGTGATGTTTTCTCACAACTGCTATTGGATGACTTTATTGGAAGCGGTTCAAATGTAATGATACGCGCGGAGGCATTTTCTAAAGTTGGTGGTTTTGACGGTTCGCTTTCTAACGCGCAAGATACTGACTTGTGGTTTCGTTTAGCTACAGTAGGTGAATTTGTTGCCGTGAAAAAAGTCCAAATTTTATACCGTATTTCTGCAAATTCTATGTCCTCTAATGTATTGGGATTAGAAAAATCTAACTTGCAAGTTATTCAACGAGCTTATGAACATCCCAAAGCATCCCAGTACAAGCATTTAAAATCAGTCAGCATCGCAAATCTATATAAGTATCTCAGTTATAAAGCACTTTCGGCGCCACCTGGACAACATAACGCCCAAATTGTAGCAAGATTTTTAGTTACAGTGGTAAAGCATGATAAAACTTTTTTATTTAAACCTATTTTATATAAAGCTTTATTAAAACTGGCTGCAATGTCGTTTTTATCTCCGCAAGGTGCAACTGAATTACTAAATAAATTTCCTCGTCTTTCAGATACGAGTACCTTTTTTGGTTATATAAAAGTTAATGGCAACGGATGTAACAGATAGCTTACTTAACGTATTAATGGTGCGTGAAAGCACTGTATTTGGCGTTACATTGCTTGATAGTAATAGCTTTCACGCACCCTACCCAATGCGCGTTGGCGCTTCAAAATGCTTAAGTAAGTGCCATTCCACGTAGGGTGCGTGACGCTACTAAAATTTTGAAACGAAGAGCAAATCTAATAGCGTCACGCACCTTACTTTTGTTTGTAACTTCAGCACCTTACTTTTGTTTGTAACCAATAATTCATCCGTTGCAAAGCACACTTCAGACAGGCGCCAACTTTTATTAGTGCCAGTAAAGAATCTGTCATATCACTTAGCATTCAGACGTATTTCATAGTATTTTAATGCTATTAGAGCGTTGAAGTTGTTAACCAGCTACCGCTTCAGCCTCTGTGTAATGTTTCACCAGGGTGAAGAATGAAACGAGACCCAATATTTTATAAACTTTTTCAACAATCTCCAAGTGCGCTATTTCAATTACTCAAAACGGCGCCACCGAACGCAAACGCATATAGATTTGAATCAGTTGCTGTAAAAGAGCCAAAATTTGAAATCGATGGGGTATTTTTGCCACCAGAAACAAAAGAACCCGGAACTGTTTATTTTTGTGAAGTTCAGTTCCAGAAAGACGAAGTATTGTATGAAAGATTATTTGCCGAGTCTGCACAATATTTCTACCGTAACAGCGAGAAATTTAGCGACTGGCAAGCGGTTGTTATTTACCCCTCGGAAAGTATCGAGCAAAGCAAGGTTTACCCCCATCGCTCACTACTCAATGGTGGGCAGGTACATGTAATATATTTGGACAAGCTAGGAAATATTCGTAGCTTACCAATATGGGTAGCGCTGATGGTGTTAACTACACTCGGTAAAAAAGCGGCACCTGTTGAGGCAAGGCATTTGCTCGAACGATCGCAGGAAGAAACTCCAGCATTGAGTGGCGCCATAATTGATATAGTAACGTCAATAATGGCTTACAAATTTAAACAACTGAGTCGAAAGGATATAGATACTATGTTAGGCATCACACTGGAAGAAACACGAGTTTTTCAAGAAGCTATAGAGATAGGAGAAGAAAAAGGAGTTGCTAAAGTCATCTTCCGCCTGTTGAAGAAACGATTTGGTCAGGAAGTATCAGAAGAAATGCGCGCGCGAATACAGAATTTACCCTTAGCTACTCTCGAAAAGTTAACTGAAGCTTTATTAGATTTTAATTCTTTAGCTGACTTAAAGCCTTGGTTAGAGGCTCAGTAAATTTGACCCCTAACCCTTTTATTTTGGGTTAGGGATAATTGTTTACTATACGAGTGAACAACTGAATCGAAAGTCGAAAATCGAAAGGATATAGATACTATGTTAGGCATCACACTAGAATAAACACGAGTTTTTCAAGAAGCTAGAGAAGAAGGACGCGAAGAAGGACATGCTAATCTCATTGTCCGCCAGTTAAAGAAACGATTTGGGCACTCAGTATCTGAAGAAATGCGCGCGCAAATAGAGAGTTTACCCTTAGCTACTCTCGAAAATTTGGGTGAAGCTTTATTAGATTTTACTTCCTTATCTGATTTACAACCTTGGTTGGATGCTCAATAAATTTTATCCCCCAACCCCTTTATTTTGGGGTTAGGGGATAATAATTTAGTTTATATACGAACAATTTAGCAAAAAGGATGTAAATACTATGTCATACACAACATTAATAAAGCATATGCGAGTTGATCAAGAAGCTAGGGAAGAGGAAGGTGTTGATGGTATTTTGCGAGCCATTTATATCTAAAAACTATGCACGTCAAATCGAACAAAAATTAAAACAATCAAACGCCTAGATAGCATTATCTCCAAAAAAGATAGTATCAATAGCCTATGTATAATGTAAACAGCCATTAAGTGTTGTGGAATGATGAAAATTGGAACATGTTTCCACATTAAAAGCATATTTTTAACAACATAAAACTCTATTTATGCCAGTATAATCTCTGTCATAATCACTCAATATTCAAATATTTACTTATAGTATTATATTAATATTAAAGCCTTGAAAGCTTAAACCCTACCTCATAGAGGCATCAAAAATATTGTTACCAGGGTAATTCATGAAGCGAGATTCTATATTTTGCAAACTTTTCCAACAATATCCATCTGTACTGTTTCAATTACTTAAGGCACCACCAGCAAATGCGGACGGTTACAGCTTTGATTGTGTCGCAGTTAAAGAGTCAAAGTTTGAAATTGATGGTATATTCTTGCCACCGGAGAGCGAAGGTCGTGGAATTGTGTATTTTTGTGAGGCACAATTTCAGAAAGAGGAAATGTTGTATGAAAAGTTGGTTTCTGAAGCAACCCTATACTTCTACCGCAACCGCGAAAAGTTCAGTGACTGGCAAGCTGTTGTAATTTACCCGTCAAAAGGGGTAGAGCAAAGTGACATTGATGCACATCAAATGTATTTTGAGAGCGGGAAAATACATCGAGTATATTTGAATGAACTAGGAGATATACGTAAACTGCCGATATGGGTGGCATTGATGGTTCTGACTGCAAAGAGCGAAAAAACGGCGCCAGCAGAAGCGAAATATTTACTCTCACGCTCACAGCAAGAACCGGAACCATTAAGTGGCGCCATACTGGAGATGGTAACGTCGATAATGGTAAGTAAGTTTGAACAATTAAGTCGAAAGGATATAGATGCTATGTTGGGTATAACACTGAAGGAAACACGGGTTTATCGAGAAGCTAGGGAGGAGGAAGCTGCTGATGGTATCTTGCATCTGTTGAAAAAAAGATTTGGGCAGGAATTATCCGAAGAGATGCGCGCGCAAATAGAGAGTTTACCTCTAGCGACTCTGCACAATTTGAGAGAGGATTTATGGAATTTTACTTCTTTCGCCGATTTACAACCTTGGTTGGACACTAACGCGAGGGTAATCTGATTTTCCCACAGCCCCCAGTACGCTCTTCGGGGGCTTTTAATAATGGTAAGCAAGTTTGAACAATTAAGTCGAAAGGATATAGATGCTATCTTGGGTATAACAGGAAACCCGCTCATGAGCAAGTTGCTTATCTCATCGTCTGCCTTTCAAAGAAAAGATTTGGCCAGGAATTATCTAAGGAGACGCGCGTGCAAGTAGAGGGTTGACGCTTACCAGTTCTTCACAAATTAAGTGAGGATTTATTAGATTTTAGTTATGCGTGCTGATTTACGAACTTGGTTTGAGGGTCAATCAACTTGATTTTTCATGCTTGTTAAGAACCTCTCCCCCAACCCCTCTCCTAGAAGGAGAGGGGAGTAAATTTGTTCCCCCTTCCCTTGAAGGATACTGCTGGCTAATAGGGGGTGGCACCCATCATTTAAGAAAAACAGGCGTGTAGAGACGCGACATGTCGCGTCTCTACATTCGCGGAAATGACGTAAAATCGTGAGACTGAGGGGTCAGACCTACCATGAGCCAGCGGTATCCTTGAAGGGAAGGGGGTTAGGGGGTTAGGTATTTTACACATAACAACCATTATCCGGCACCCACTTGGAAAAAATAACATTACACGGCGCCTGTTTGGGAAGAATAACACTTGGGGCGCCCGTTTGGGAACAATAACAATATCCGGCGCCTGCTTAGTATATTTGATACATGTATTATTGAACAAAAATTATGAAAATGAAACTTGCCTATATTACAGAATATAACGTATTAGACAAAACATCGTGGTCAAGAAACCATCAAGGACTTTGTGCAGCAGGTAATTACATAGCACAACAATTAATAGAGCAAGATGTATCAATTGATTATATAGGCTTCCTTGCTAAAAAACATAAATTTATCACACGAGCTAAGTGGAGCTTATATAGACATATTTATAAAAAAGATTATTACCGCTGGGCAGAACCATTAGTCTGTAAAAACTATGCTTATCAAATCGAACAAAGATTAAAGTTATCAAACGCTAATATTGCGTTGTGTCCTGAAAATATAGTACCAATCGCTTATCTTGATTGTAAACAGCCATTAGTGCTGTGGACTGATGCAACAATGAGTTCGCTGATAAAGTTTTATCGGCATATGGATAATTTGTGTGATGAGAATATTGAGAATATCTATAAAATTGAAGCCGAAGCGCTCAATAGATGTGATTTAATTATGTATACATCCGATTGGGCGGCACAAAATGCAATAAAAACTTATGGCATTGATGCATCTAAAATTAAAGTAATACCTTGGGGCGCCAATTTTGAATGTAACCGCACATCAGATGATATTCGTACTTTAATCAAAGCTAAAAGCAAGCGTCCATGTAAATTACTTTTTATTGGGGTTGACTGGGTAAGAAAGGGAGGCGATACTGCACTTGGTGTAGTTAAAGAGTTAAATGAGAATGGGTTAGAGACAGAGTTGATAGTTGTTGGATGCAAGCCTCAAGTTGAGGAACCTTTACCGGGTACAGTCAAAGTTATCGAATTTATCGATAAATCCAAACCAGAGGGTATAGAACAGTTGAATCAATTATTTGCGTCAGCCCACTTTTTAATCTTACCTACTCAAGCTGATTGTACTCCCCACGTTTTTGCAGAAGCTAATTCCTTTGGTGTTCCAAGCTGTGCTACTTCGGTTGGTGGTATTGGCACCATAATCCAAGATAACCTCAATGGCAAGACTTTTTCGCTCTCATCCAGTGTCTCTGAGTACTGCGAGTACGTGCATTCATTGATGGAAAACTATGATAACTATATAGAATTAGCGTTGTCATCGTTCGAGCAGTATCAAACACGGTTAAATTGGAAAGTTGCTGTTGAGCGTGCGAAGCGTGTGATGAGCGAGTTAGTAAATTGACTATTGTATTATGGTGCGTGAAAGCACTGTATTTTGCGTGCTTATTGATTGATAGTAATAGCTTTCACGCACCCTACCCCAATTTATTGGCATCTCAAAATGCGTGAAATAGTGCCATTCGCACGTAGGGTGCGTGACGCTACGAAAAAATTTCAACGTCAATATAAGACTTGTAGCGTCACGCACCAGCTTCTGACTGTGACAATATTGTAAGTCTTGTTAAATTTCGGCATATATTTGTTTTGAGTGTTAGTTTTATAGATTTTTGGGGAACTATAGACAAAGTAACCTGCTATACAGTTAATTTGCGCGTTTAACCTTTGTTAAAAACGCACACTAAATGTTTTCAGTGTTGAACGACAAGTAAATAGTCTTATTAATAACCAAACATGCAACTAATCTCATCATTAAACCTCAAACAAGCTGAATATTTATCAAAAGACCGCTTTATTAGTTATCATCATCAGTCACGCTTGATATTTTCCCTAGGTAGTAAAGTACAAAGTATATTAGAGATAGGAATATTTAATTCATTCTTTACAGATATTTTAACCAAAATTGGTTACGACGTTACTACTGCTGATGTTGACCCGAATCTCAAACCAGATATTCTATTAGACCTAGCGTCTGATTTTTCCTTGCCATCAAATAAATTTGATGCAATCGTGCTGTTTCAAGTACTTGAACACTTACCATACGAACAGGCAGAGCAAGCTTTAAAAAAGCTAGCACAATTCTCTAAAAAATATGTTATAATTTCTATCCCTTACAACACTCTATTTTTAGGGGTACAATTGAGGTTTTCGTACAAGTATAGAGCTAGATACTTCCGAGTAGGCTTACCAAAGTTTTGGACAACAGAACCCATCTGCGATCAACACTACTGGGAAATGGGGCTGAAAGGATATCCTAAGCAAAGAATTTTAAATTCAATTGCGAGCGCAGGGTTAAAAGTCAAGCACGAATTTCTTGATCAAGTTCACCCGTACCACTACTTCTTTATTTTAGAGGCAAGGTAACTTACCGCACTGGCACCTGCAAACTTGTCTTGTTACGTAACCATTTAGGGGCGCCGGAGATGATTTTTCCGACTTACTGATATGTTCTATATAACAGGTGGGTAATATAAGTCTACTGTCTTACTAGTTTCTTCATAAAGATAGTATAAAACAAACATAATTTGAATAAAAATAAGGTAAATCTATGGCATGATTATTCTCTCTCAGCTATAAAATTATTAATTCAGCAAAAATTTTTATCAACCGAAAGATTTTTGGCAAGTAATAAAACTAGATAACTACCTTGATTATCGTTATTATTTTTCTAAGCGATTATCAAGATAGCGTTTAAAGTCTTGCGTATAAAAGCAAGTCGAAGTTTGTTTGCTTGATTAAGCAACAAAATTAAAATTACAAAGAATCAAAAAACATTTTTGAAAAAATAGCATTCAATTACTTGGCAGGGAAAGGGCTATGTCTCGAAATCGCAAGCTAGTTAAGGTTATCTGGAAATACTACAGAAAATTTGGTGCTTCTATTACTACACTCAAAAAGCGGTTTGTGTGGTTGCTACGAACTTTATTAGTTGCGAAAAACAGGCGTAGAACCGCCAATTCGGGTTTCGTTTTGCCTACGGTGGCAATGGTTTCTATAGTAGTCATATTGCTCACCGTGGCGATTATGGTTCGCTCATTTGAGCGGTCTAAGAATGCTAGTAACGTCCGTGTGAATCAAGTTGTTCTTAATGCTGCGGCACCTGCTATAGACAGAGCTAGAGCAAAATTGGATGCTTTATTTGATGATAAAACATTGCCGCGCGGAACACCGTCAGATACTTCTTTATATGCTGCTTTATTGAAAGATAAATATAGACTTGGCGATGAACAGCGTTTGAAACTGGCTTTTGAATTTAACGGAACAGCAAATATTCAGCCAGAAGAAACTCTCAAAACAGCTTGGCGGTTTGGTATTGATACAGATAACAACGGTAAGAAAGATACTTTTACCTTATATGGAATTTACTTCCGCTCACCAAGCACAAATGCGAGCGGACAAATTCTTAAAAGAAATCCTCTGAATGCAAGAACACCGCCGATGGACGTTGGTAATACAAACTCGCAGTGTGCAAATGCAGCAGGTTTTTCAACCTTAGTTGGGACTTCTAGTTGGTTTAAACTCAACGGAAATTTGAGTAAGAGTTTTTTTGTTTACGCAGTAAATATCCCAATTACAAATATTGGCACTTTATCTTCAACAGAATACGAAAATTATAAAGGTAATAAAGGTTTTAGCGCCTTAGAGTTACAACAAGATAGAACTAAAATTCCATTGCCTAATAACGCAGTGTGGTTTGAGAATGACTTAGAAATTACACCTGGTGCTGACTTAGCAATAAATGGTAGAATTCATACAAATGCAAATTTGTTAGTAGGGGGAGATGGCACACCGACTATTACTTTAAGACAAGTTAGTAGTAAGAATTCTTGTTTCTACAACCAAGAAAATGGATTCATAAGTGTTGGAGGCAATGTTGGTACTGGAAATATTGCTTCTACCACAGATAAATCCGCAGTGTACGTTGATTTGTATAAAGGTTTTGGTCAAAACATTGATCCCTTAAAAAATGGTGTAATTAACTCAAGCAATAGGTCTACTAATCAGGCAGGTGGTGTACAGATTGGATTTAACGATGCAGCATTTAATAAGCGTATTGCTAAGATGAAAGAAGTAGCAAAAGGCTTATGTCCTGGTTGTAATACAGCAACGAATGGTTTAGCTCTAAAAAATGCTGTTAATAGCAGCAGCATACCTTACCCATCTGAACTTAAGCAGACAGTTGCAGCTATAGTAAAAGATACTGATGATGCTGAAACAGCCAAAAACACTCTTTATGATCAAATAGAAATATACTTGCGAAATCGTACAAGAAGAGTACCTTTTGCTGAAGTACAAGATCCCACTGGAGCAGGTGCAGATAGTGGATTTACTAGTTTTACATATCAGCTAGACCCCCCACAAAATTGGAGAGTACCACTAGATAGCAGCAATAAGATGACTGGTACACCTGGTACACAGGTTCTAGCTGGCATAACTCCGGCGAGTGTTACTGTAGACACATCGCAGTTAGCAGCCACATATCCGGACTTGCAACAACAAAATGGTGTTCAAGATAAATTAGGTGATCGCGTCTTTGTTGGAAATAATTTACCTGCCCAATGGCTAGACAGTAGTGCATCTACATCAGCAAGTAATCCATATCTTGGTCCAAATGACAAGCAATTTATTAGCGGTGTTAACTGGACTGTACCAACCAGTTCACCTCAACAAAGATGGCGTAATACACAAATACAGGCACTTGCCGACTTAGGTATATCTGACCGGAATGGTTTCTGGGAAACAAACGCATATACGATGCCAACTGTAAACGAAGCAGATGGTGCAGGCGGAGTAAGAATTATTACAGGTGCAGGTATTTACCGTGATGATGATGGCGTTGCAGCAAAAGGAACTCCTAACTATCCGCGCAATAGTACTGCTCTATTAACAAACAATTTGTTGGTTCCAACATCAACTATCAATCTTGTAGCAGGCACCCCAGCACAATTTAACAGCCAAGACAATATATACGTGTGGCCTGATACAATGCCGATGTCTTCAATCGACCCGGCAAATACACGCAAAGGTGATTTATTAATGCGTGCGACTGCTGTTTATCACTACGCAGTTAGCTCAGGCGTTAACCAAACACCTATTGCTTGTGTAAGTAGTTATTATGACCCTACTACAAGTGATTCAGCAAAAAACCCCACAGGTTTCCCTTGGAATAGCGGAGCAAACGGGAAATCAAACAACGGAATTGTCTATAGCTTTCCAGGAAGAAGCACTTTTGATACTACTAATAGATCTTTGCTGGAGCGGCAAGCACGACTCGTGTTTCCAAATGGGCGTGTTGTAAATCAACCTTTACGAGATGCCTTATCAAAATTCACAGGTACTACTATACCAAGCACTTTACAAGCTGCTGATTACTCAGCAATTGATACAGCGCTGTGTTCAATTTATATTTTGAATAACCCAACAAGCTATGCTACTACTACTACCAGTATGCCTCCTCACGGCGCCATTCGTGAGGCATCTTTTTTAGATGGTAGAGAAGCCAAGCAGATTGGTAAATTGATTTCACCTGGCAGTAATGCAACTGTAAGTAGCGAAAGTGACTTAGCCATTGACCAACGTCAACCTTTAGAAGTTAGAGTTACAGATATTGATTTAGGACAATTAGCTAGTACTGGAATAAGCACTGACGATTTTCTATTGCCAAATAGTGGCATCGTTTACGCTAGCCGAGATGACGCGATGCGTGATAACAGTGATACAACTTCTGAATCCGAATTGCTTAGTCCAACTGACTTTAAGCTAGACCCGACTCGGCGCCCAAATGGTATACGTTTAATTAACGGTACAACATTAGCAAGAATTCCTCTGACCAGGAAGAATGTTTACAATGCTAAAGAAAAAGGTCTTATCATGGCAACAAACTTGCCAGCTTATGTAAAAGGAAGTTTTAATTTACACAAAAATACAACCAAGTCAGAAATACAAGAATTTTCAGATACTAGCAACACTTTTTATGATCGTGGTACTCCTGATACTGATTTTGCTTGCCGTGCAAACAGACCTGGTTGTCCCACCGCAGACAATAGTGGTGATTTTTGGCGCCCAGCTACAATTATTGCAGATTCAATAACACTACTATCTAATAATTTCTTAGATGGTGTCCGTAGTGAAGGCGATTTTAACCTGAACAATAACACTGGTGTTCCGGTTCCAGATTTTAAACTTTACACAACTCCTGCTGCTCCTAGTACTCCTGCAAGTCCTGTTAATGGAAGTAGTTTAGACCTAATTACAAAGCAGCGCTTGAAAAATGGCTTCTTGGAAAACGGTTTTGTTGCTAATGCAAATTGGTGGCGAACATCATTACCAACGAATAATAATGATGCTATTTACCCAAGAAACACAGGTCAAACCAATCCTCTAGGTTCCTATGCGCTAAATGGTGTTACACCAATTCAACGACGATCAATTAACGTTCCATTGTATGTAATGGAAATGTGTAGGAAGGAAGTAGTTAGCGATTGTGCATCAAGTGATTGGTATGTTGGATTTGATATCAATGGAGATAATGACATAGATGATACAGTAAACGGTATTGTTGAGAAGGATGTTAGAGCTAATCGATTGGGGTTAGCTGTTATTGCAGCAGGTGGCAGCACATCGACTTTAAGTGATTGGAATACTGCATTTGGCACTGGAAGCAAAAGTATTAGACAAAGACTTGGAGCAGGAGATACAGCTACTCAAGCATTGCAGCAAAATGACAGACTCTTCCCCCGTCGAGTCGCATTTGCGCGCGATGACAGCAATAATCTTATAACTAGCATTAGCCCTAATCCTAGTACATATCAACCGATGGGAGTTGGTTGTCCAGTGCGTACTACTGCGTACAGTACACTTCCAACTCTAGCCGAACTACGAGGAAATGGTTGTGTTTATTACGCGAGTGGCACAGCAGTACAAGGTACTAATTATGGTGCGGTAGTTAGTAACACAAGTGGTTTGTGGTTTAGAGCAACGAGTTCAGGCAGTAACCCTACTGCAATCAACAATGCTGCCTATAACAACAACAATACTCTATCTCTATTCTATTACCCTCCTATTGATGCAGATGGAGATGGCGTAGCCGATGCAGATGGACAACCAATCCTAGTACCAATTACACAGATTATTGATGCTAAACTGACATTCACCAACGGTGGCGGTTTGAGATATGATGACACACCCGGACTTCAGTCGGAATTTAGAGACAACTGGATAAATTCTGTTCCATCCGATACTATATATAATGCAACATTTGTAGTGGCAAACAGTCCTAGTAGACCAACTGAAGTCTCTGCTGGTTTTCAAAACTTTGTAAGGTTTCTAGAAATGTGGAATGGTAGAACCGCCAAAATCAGTGGAAGTTTTATTCAACTCAAGCGCAGTCAGTTTGCAACGGCACCGCTTGCTCCAATTATGGCAGCAAAAACAGCAAAAGACTCCGCAACTCTTACAACTAACCTAAGTGTATTTGACTTTTTAACTGATACTTATTCAACTCAAAACGTTTCTGGTCTTGCACCATTTTACTGGGCGCCAGCAAGACAGTGGGGGTTTGATGTTGGCTTGCTGTCTGAACAACCTGACTTATTCGCTCAAAGGTTTACATCCCCTGCAGTGGGGCGCCCAAATGAGTTCTTTAGAGAAGTCGGTCGTGATGATACTTGGGTTCAAACTTTGCTTTGCGCTGGCGTTGCAAGCGATGGAAAGGGCGAAGCTGGTGCAACGTATAGCAATGCAGTGGCAAACGAATATCGTTCAGGTTGTCAAACCATTCCAGCAGATTAAAATCCATAAACCATAAATATCCTAACTGCGCTGTTGCATACCCTCCCCTTACAAAGGGAGGGTTGAGGAAGGATACTTTATCTAAATTAAATCTAGAGAAAATTACCTAAGTTTCATAAAACTTGATTTAAATCGCTTTGTAAATAATCATGATGATAGAAAAAAAAATTAGCGACCAAAAGCTAGAACTACTTAAGTTAGTCAAGATTGCTAGATATTACAAACAATCCAAACAAAACGGCTTTACAATCATTGAAAGCTTAATGGCGATTGTTGTAGTTAGTATATTGCTCGTAGCTATTGCGCCAGTTCTTGCTCTGTCTGTAGCAAACCGTGTTCAAGCCAGACGTGTAGAGCTTGCATCTCAAGCAGCTAGAAGCTATGTTGATGCAGTTAGAACTCAGCGAATTCAAGCCCCAGCAGTAAGTAGTAGTACAAGCGTAAGAGATAGCGCTCCTACACCTTCGGGAAGCTTAAATTGTTCTGCAAACTCATACTGTACAAGCTCAGGAACATCTACTACACCGACAAATTTATACTGTATAGATGGAGATGGAGATGGTTCCTGCAATAGTAATAACACCAGAGATTTGATTGTACAAGCTATTCGATACAACCCAAGCAGCACTATTAACACAAATGGATACATTTTAGGAATACGTGTTTATAGAACTGATGCTTTTTCTGAAACTACTACACTTTTTGCTAACAGTAGTTCACAAAATCTCACACAGTCATCTTCTGGGTTTGTCAATCGTAAAGCACCTTTAGTACAAATGACAACAGAAATTAATGATATTGTGCCTAAGTACAAAGACCTTTGTACTCGAACAAATGGTAGCGCCAGTACTACTGCTGATTGTATGCAAAATTAATTTGATAAACATTTTTAACAAAAAAGGAACCTCTGTATGAGGAGTTTACTAAAATTTATCCTAAGCATTCGTTTAAAAAGCTTTAATGCACAGACTGGTAATAGTGGATTCACCTTGATTGAATTGCTAGTAGCGATGATTATAGCAGTATTGGTCATAACACCATTAATGGGTTTTATGATTGATATTTTGCGAACTGACCGTCAAGAAGAAGCTAAAGCTACTACTGAGCAGGAAATGCAAACAGCGTATGATTATATTGCACGCGATTTACAACAAGCTATCTATATTTATGATGCTGATGGAATAACAAGAATCAGGGATACTACTACTATTACTAATTCAGGTATAAAAGACCAGATTCCACCTGTAAAAAAAGCTCCTGGTTGCAATGATGCAACATGTACACCAATACTTGTTTTTTGGAAACGAGAGTTTCGTCCTAATAGTGTCGGTGTGACTTCAGCTACTGATACAAGCATAAGTAATACAAATGACGGATTTGCTTACTCATTAGTTGCATATTATTTAATTACAACATCAAATAGTAACTGGTCTCCTTCCGCGCGAATTGGTAGGTTTCAAATAACAGGTAATGTCAATATAACTAATGCCAATTCTAATGGCGATACTACTACCATTGATGCAGGATTTAATCCTCCACCGCTAGGTTCGACAATTATAGGGGCTAGTTTAAAAGCTAAAATGAATCAATGGGTGGCATCTACACCAACAACTACAAACTACACTCAACCCGTAGTTACTTTAGTTGACTATATCTATAATTTTCCTAGCGCTACTAATTCATCTTTTCAAACTTGCCCTTCTCCTAATGCTTTAGGTGATCCTAAGAGTGGTTTTTATGCTTGTGTTGATGCTAATAACACAATAGCTCAAGTTTTTTTAAGAGGAAATGCTTACGTTCGTCTCTATAACAAAAATACAATTCAGTTGGACTCCAGTAATTCAGATAAATCATATTTCCCAGTAGCAAGTGGTAGTATTCAAGGGCGTGGATTTTTATTTACGAAATAGCCTTTATCCTTTTCTAATCTGATAGTCAAAACATTGATATGAATAAGCAAATTTTAATAAATGTCAATAATTACTTTAGAAAATTGGCATTAAGAATAAATAGTCAGAGCAAATTATCAGAGAATGAGTATAAGCAAAAAAATCAAGCTGGGTTTACTCTAATAGAAATGCTTGTAGTTGTAGTAATCGTAGGTATTTTATCTGCAATTGCTGCACCATCTTGGCTTGCTTTTGTAAGTAGACAACGTGTGAATAAAGCAAACGATGCTTTATTAACTACGCTACGAGACGCGCAGCAAGAGGCAAAGAAGAAAAAAATTAACTACAGCGTTAGTTTTAAAAATAGAAATAATGTTCCTGTTGTCGCAGTTTATCAGGGTAGTACTGTACCTGCGGATACTGACTCGAGATGGAAAACTTTAGGTGAGGATATTGGATTTAAACCAGGACAAATTTTAATATACACAAACCTTGATTCTTCTACAACTAATAAAAAAGCATCTGCAAACCTAGACTTTACGGCACCAACAACTAATTCTACAACTATTACTTTTGACTATATGGGTACTTTGCCGGATGCGAATTTTGCTACAGGAGGAGGTTCAAAAGACCAATTAGGTTTTAAAGTTGCGGTTGCTGTACCTCAGTCAGCAGGTTCTACAACTGCTGGAAAATTAAAAAGATGTGTAATTGTTGACACTCTTATTGGTGGGATGCGAACAAAGAAAGACACAGAATGTAGCTAGTGATTTTTCGTGTATCACCCAATACTACTCGGTTAACGTATGTAGAGACGTTACATGTAACTTCTCTACAAGGGTTTCACATGTTGTAATTTCCTCAACCGAGCAGTATTGGTATATCACCTGTCTATTAATCTAAAAGATTCAGTAAAATAACTGAGCCGGAAGCTGCACTCAAGTTGGAAAATTAATATGTTGGGTGCAAATTTTATTTTCGTATTACTTCCCAATTCAAAAACTAGCTTATTTATATAATATGCTAGCTATTTTATGATGTCATAAATGATTTAAATACATTTAATATAAATATCTTTATTCATCATGAGTGAATATATTGACTTTACTATTGCTATTCCTACATTTAACGGTGAAACCTATTTATCGGAATTAATTAAAAGATTACAAAATCAACAAGATATTGAAAATCTTACTTTGGAAATTATTATTATAGACAACAACAGTACTGATAACACTGCCAAACTTATCAAAGATTACCAAGAACAATGGCACCACCCCTTCCCTCTAAAATATTACCTAGAAACAAAACAAGGAACTGCACACGCGCGGCAACATGCAATAGAAAAAGCGGAGGGTAAATTTATCGGTTTCCTAGACGATGATAACTACCCAGCACTCGACTGGGTAGCAGCAGCTTACAAATTTGCTCAACAAAATCCTAACGTAGGAGCATTTGGTAGTCAAGTTCATGGTGAGTATGAAATTGAACCACCAGAAAACTTTGATAAAATAGCATGTTTTTTAGCTATTAACCAGCGAGGTTCACAACCACACCGTTATGAACCCAAAAAGAAAATTCTACCTCCCGGCGCCGGTTTAGTAGTTCGTAAACAAGCTTGGTGTGAAAACGTTCCCAAACAACTGGTTTTGAACCATAAAGGTAGAGAAGCACTTTTAGCGAGTGAAGATTTAGAAGCGGTACTACACATTCAACTAGCTGGTTGGGAAGTTTGGTATAACTCAGATATGCATATCTATCACCAAATACCAGCATGGAGACTGCAAAGAGAATATTTACTTCGTCTTATACGCTGTATAGGTTTAAGTCGTCATCATCTACGTATGCTGAGAACACAACCGTTATTAAGACCTTTGGCAAGCTTGGGATATATATTCAATGATTGCCGTAAAATCTTACTTTATATTTTTAAATACCGAAGTGTATTTAGTCAAGATTTAATTGCTTGCTGTGAAAGAGAGTTGTTATTCAGTAGTTTAATTAGTCCTTTTTATCTTTTACTCATAACGAAATTTAAAAATAATTACTAAACATGATGATTAATTTAGATTTTACAGTCGCAATTCCTACATACAATGGAGAAAAACGTTTACCTCAACTATTAGAACACTTACATTACCAAGTTGGAATTGACAATATTCAATGGGAGATAATTATAATTGACAATAACAGTAGTGATCAAACTGCTGAATTAATCCAAAATTACCAATCTAACTGGAATCATAATTACCAATTAAAGTACTTTTTAGAAACAGAACAAGGCGCCGCTTTTGCGAGGTTGCGCGCTGTCCGTGAAGCAAAAGGTCATATCATCGGCTTTTTAGATGATGATAACTTACCTGCACCCGACTGGATAAAGCAAGCAATTAGCTTTGGTAATGAACATTCACAAGCAGGCGCCTGGGGAGGGCAAATACATGGTGACTATGAAGTAACTCCACCAGAAAACTTTAAAAAAATCCAAAGCTTCTTAGCAATTAGAGAACGTGGAGAAATACCAAATCAATATGACCCAGTAAATTTAAGTCTCCCTCCTGCTGCCGCAGTTGTCATTCGTAAACAAGCTTGGTGCGATAACGTACCCTCACGTCCTTCACTAAGTGGAAAGTTACCAGGGAAAATGCTACAGGGTGATGACTATGAACCATTGCTTTACATACACAAAGCTGGTTGGGAAATCTGGTATAACCCAGCAATGCATACGTACCATCAAATTCCACACTGGCGCCTAGAAAAAGATTATTTAGTAAATTTAGCGCGCGGGTGTGGTTTATGTATTTGCCAGTTAAGGCTATTAAATGCTACAAAATGGCAAAAACCGTTAATTTATACCAAGATTTTTTTAGGAAACTTACGCCGAGTATTGAAGCACTTGTTTGAAAACTTTGGAAAATTAAGGACAGATACTGTTGCACTTGTTGAGATGGAGTTTTATTTAAGTAGCATGATGAGTCCATTTTACTCATTCAAATCCTACTTATCAAAACTAACGTAAAACCCAACCTAATATTAAATTATCATATGCCACGTATATCTGTAGTTATCCCTGCTTATAATAGTGAAAAAACCATCGTAAAAACAATTGATTCTGTTTTAAAACAGTCTTTTACTGATTTTGAACTAATTGTTATAGATGATGGTTCACAAGATAAAACCTTTGATATAGTCTCGAAAATTAATGATTCTCGTATCAAAATATTCTCTTATCCAAACGCAGGTGCCAACGTTAGCCGTAACCGTGGATTATCTATTGCTGAAGGAGAATTTATTAGTTTTCTAGATGCAGATGATATTTGGACACCAGATAAATTAGCTAGCCAACTTAAAGCCTTAGAAAATAACAGTAACGCAAAAGTCGCCTATAGTTGGACTGATAATATCGATGATAACGACAAATTCTTACTTGCAGGAACTCATATTACAGCAAACGGTGATGTTTACGAACAATTATTAATTAGTAACTTTTTGGAAAATGGTTCTAACCCTTTAATTTGCAAAGAAGCTATGTTAAAATTAGGTGGCTTTGATGAGTCACTTCCAGCAGCCCAAGATTGGGATATGTGGTTACGTCTAGCTGATAAACATGATTTTGTTTGCGTACCTCAACCTCAAGTATTATACAGAATTTGCACAAATTCTCTATCTTCAAATTTTCACAGGCAAGAGAAATTTTGTTTAGAAGTATTAACAAAAGCTTATAAAACAAGACCTAATATTAGTAAGCATGTTATAAACCTCAGTCTTGCAAAGCTTTATAACTACCTTGCATGTAAAGCATTATACCAACCATATAATAGACAAAAAGGTTTATTCGCAGCGTCCTTTCTACTGAAAAATTTTATTTACGATTCCTCAAGAATAAAAAGGCTTAAGTTAACTTTAAAGCTAGTGCTAAAAATTTTAGTAATAGTTTTTCTACCTTCTACATGGTCAACAGTATTACTAACAAGTGCTAAACGCGCCAAGTCTGATAATAAGCTTGAATTTGTTAATTAAACAGAGAGTATCTATATTTTTTAATAACAAAAACTATTCAATATATTCACAGTAAGTCGGTGCGTGACACCACAAGTCTTATTACTACGTTCTAGTTTTTTCATGGTGTCACACACCCTACGATTTTTATGTGCCAGTCCCATACGGAATATACGAAGCGAAAATTCTTGTGGATATATTTATTTGAACAGAGTAAAATAAGTATAACTTTAGCTTAAATATTTAGTTGCTAGGCATTTTCCGCGCAATGAACCAAAGCTTCACCATCGCTATCCCCACCTACAACGGCGCCCATCGCCTTCCCACTCTCCTCGAACTCTTACAAAACCAAATCAACACAGAACACATAACCTGGGAAATCATAGTAGTTGACAACAACAGCACAGACGATACCGCCAAAATAGTACACAAATATCATCAAAACTGGCGCCACCCCTTCCCACTCAAATACTATCTCGAAACCCAACAAGGCGCCGCACACGCGCGTAAGCGTGCAGTATTTGAAGCGCAAGGTACACTCATAGGTTTCCTTGACGACGATAACTATCCAGAACCAGATTGGGTATATCAAGCATATACATTTAGCACACAGCATCCTAAATGTGGCGCCTATGCCAGTCAAATACATCCAGCTTGGGAAACAGAACCACCACCAAACTTTAAACGCATCACCCCATTTCTCGCCATCACCGAACGTGGTGATATACCCTTACTGTACGACAAGCGTAAAAAAATGCTGCCTCCATCAGCAGGTTTAGTTGTTCGTAAACAAGCATGGCAACAAAGCATACCAGAAAACCCAATCCTCACAGGTAGAGCCAACGGTAACATGCTTACAGGTGAAGATACTGAAATGCTCTCATATCTCCAAAAAGCCGGATGGGAAATTTGGTACAACCCAGCTATGGAAATTTACCATCAAATCCCACACTGGCGCCTGCAAAAAGAATACTTAATTCCTTTCTTTCGCGGTATCGGTTTAAGTAGATATGTAACAAGAATGGTTAATATCAAACCGCAATTAAGACCTTTTGCTTGTTTAGCTTACATGATGAATGATTTACGCAAAATCGTAACTCATCTCATTAAATACAGGCGCCGAGCTTACACAGAATTAGTAGCAGCTTGTGAAATGCAGTTGTTTGTAAGTAGTTTAGTGAGTCCTTTTTATCTGTGGAAAAATGGCTATTTGCAACGGATAGAACGGATGTAGCGAATGGTTTGTTGACGCGAAAGCATTGCTAACTGGAGTTTATGGTTGTGGGCGCCACCAATCAAAATTAACTGGAGCAGTGCTTGTTAAGGGCTTGTTACGATGTATTGGGTTCTTTCGTAGATAGCGTGCTAAATTTTAATTAAAATCTATAATTATGCTTTATTTACAAGCCTTACAGGCACTTCTAGTTTCAATTTCAGCAAAAAATACCATTTTGAAGCTAATAGTCGCTGTAAGATAATCCCAGCAATAGTTTTAATCTTATTTTCCCACAAATTTAGCACGCTAAGTACGCAAGAGCCAGTTTTTTTAGATACAGCCCCAGTTATTTACTACCTTGAGAAAACTTCTGGCTTTGCCGAGGTTGCTTATTCAATATTTAAATTGCTAACGTCTAAAATTATACTGTAGCTTTATAAAATCCCCCCAACCCCCCTTAACAAGGGCAGGGCTGTTTCATTCCCTCTCAAATCGGATTTGTCAAGATGGTTAGCTATAAAAATCATAAGTATGGGTAGCAATGAAATAGACTTTTAAGCACATAAATATAAGTGTGATTGTTTATTTTATCGGCGCCTTGGTAGCAAAATTACCAATAAAGATTTGCGCGAAACCCTTGATTTTTCAAGATTTTTAGGGAACGAATCAGCCCTGCCGCGTGGAAGGGGGGAACAAGAGCAGTTTTAAGCCCCCCTTATTAAGGGGGGTTGGGGGGATTTTATTTTCCAACACACCAAAACTATTGACACAGACCACGTGATTTAGTCCACGACCAAATTGTGGCGCCCAACACTCAACACATCATCCACTCAACACTCGTTAAGCAAATTTACGGATGTCACATAGTTTGAGGTGGGAATATAACGTAAGTAACTAGCCGTCGAAAGAAAACCATTCTTAGACAGGATGCCCTACTGCCCTATATGAGTTATGAGTAATGTTCTAACTGCTGAAAATTCTACTTTGCTAAATCAAATAGGTACTAAAGTTTGCCAAGCTATTATAGCTATTCAGGTGCAGCAGCCGGCATTACTACTCGAAAAGTATAGAGATATACCTTGGCAAAGTAGTCGTCATCAATCTGGTTTAGTAAATAAGTTAATCGAAGTACTTGCTCCAGCCAAAGACGAAAAGGTTAGACAGCAACTTTTACAGAAGTTCTTGAGAGTAGTACTTACTCCAGAGTCTTTCTCTTTACCTATATTAGATAGCTTGTTTAAGGAAGTTGCTCAACTTACGTCAACAACTAGCTCAATAACAAATAACGAACAAGCAGTAGAGTCGGTTTCATTAATAGCGAACGGGAATGGCGCCGTTCAAACTAAAGAAAACAGTCATCCTCAGATAGAAGCAGAAAACACAACTGTAGAACCTGAAGCTTCCATTACAGAAAACCCCATTTCCAGCGCTTCTCAACCCATTACTGATACCGAAACCTTAGAAGAGGCAGAAGATAATAGTGTATCCCAGGTCGAAGTAGCTGGCGCCGAGAGTGCTGAACCATCAGAGGATATTCAAAATCATACATACAATACAAATAATACAAATAATACAGGTTTAGCACAAGCTGGAGTAGCAATATTACTGTTAGATGCGGAAAACCTCCAGTTGAACAGTGAAACAGAAAAATTTTTGAGTTCAGTTTGTAATTATCCAATTCAAGTTAAAGTTGCTTTTGCTAACTGGTGTCGTAAAGGGAAATTGGACGCTGAACTGCACGCGCGTAATTATGATTTGATTCATGTTCCTTCGGGTAGAGATAATGCAGATGGAAAGATGATAACTTTTGGGTCATCGATTCATCAGCGTTTTCCAAATGCGAAAGAAGTTTTTGTTTGCTCATCAGATAATGTGATGACAAACCTGTGCAATCAAATGTTGCAAAATGGTTTAAATGTATTTAGGGTTGTAAAACACGGCAGTAATCTTACAGTCTTAAATATTCAAAGTGGTGAAACGCATGTTCATACAGTTTTACCAACGATTGAACAATTTCTCAATCAAATTAAAGATATTATTCGAGAAGAAGAATCTCGCAATGCTAATCAATGGATGAAATTGTCCAAAATCTCCAAGATATTTCACAATAAGTACCATATCGGGATTAATCACGTTGTATCACATCATTTTCGTGGTAAAACCGCTAAAGATATTTTTATTGAGAACGCGGAATTTGCAGTCCACCATTTACCTGAAGATTTAGAGACTTTCATCGCTTTATTTAAGTTGCCTCAAGCTTCAAAACAAGAAAACACCACAGAAAAAACCCGCAAGTAGGGTGCGTCAAAGCTATTAGGGTCTTCAATAAAACGAAAAATCATCTGCTTTGACGCACCATCGAGTAGTCGGTGCGTGGCGCTACAAAATTTTTCGTGAAAAGTGGAATTTTCCCGTAGCGCTACACATCCTACCATACCGTAACGGCAGGCGCCTACACACCAAAACTATTGACACAGAACAGTAGGTATAGAAGTTTGTAGAACAGGTATCCTTGCCTGTAAGAGGTTTTAGGTTAGGTGTATTCAATTATCTGAGTATTAGCTCCTTCATTAAGTAAAGGTATAAATTGACGTATTAATCCAATCGTTACTGCTGGTAATTCCAATTGCGGTGTTAAGCCAACGTTTTCTATTTTTTCAAAAATGCGGATTGCTTCTGGGTTCATTTGAGCAAAACGGCGCCCAATTTCGGGGCTTGTGAACTGAGATTTTTGTCCCCAGATTATAGCTGTAGGGGTTTTGAGTTGTTGAATATAAAGTGATAAATCAAAAGTTAAATCGCCGCGTACAAACGATAGTGCCGCATATTCAGCGTTTGGCTGCTTGGCTGATTCTAAGTATGCCTCGATAATTTCAGGAAAAATTCGGTTTTTCTCAGCAAATTGACGCTGCTCTAAAAAAGAGCGGATACCGTCTGCTGTTGCAATACCAGTAGTGTAAAGCAAACGGTCAATTATAGGTAGACTAACTATTTGAGCAAATATATTGTTACTGTAATCTTCGCCAAAATCTGCTAGTCCAGAGGGTGTTGTTAAAATTAGCGATTTGAAAAGTTCTGGATGTACGCAGGCAACTCTAATTACAAAAGCTGCTGTCAATGAAGAAGCGATTACGGTAACAGGTTCAGAAGACACTGATGTTAAAAACTCTCGAATTACCATCAAATAATCATCAACCCGGTAATTGCGTGCGGGATGCTCGGAACCTCCCCACCCAATCAAATCTGGCGCCAGTACTTGATACTCAGAGGCAAAAGCTGGATAAACTTTTGACCACTCGTAAGCTGAAGAACCACCACCAAAACCATGTAAGAATATTAAGTTTTCCTTAAGGTTTTCCTTAAGGTTTTCCTTAATATTATTTTTTTGCTCAGTCAGCCACGGAGGTGCAGCATTGGTGTAATATACCATTCTGCCAAGTGAAGTAATTATCGAACGGAGTTCAAATCCTAATGGTTGAAACATATAAATACTGGAGTGGATAACTAGAAATTGGGTTCTCAAGTACTTAAGTAACATACTTGATAGTTTAATGACCTATGCCTAATTTCTTATTCCTTGCTTAATTTGCACTTTTAAATATATTATTGCAAATATAGTTAATTAGTTATAAACTGTAGATTTTAATATATGTTAATAATGTATTTATGCAAACAAGTTAAAAATCTAGGTCGCGTAAAAGCCCAGATTCTCTACACACGTCCGAAATTAAGCGCATGTAAACGTCACCATATTGATTATGAAGTTTCAGTGATTTTTATGTCAGATATAGAGCCGATTCATAGATGTAGGCACTATGATTTTAATGCTTATACGTGTAGTACCTATTACTTATGGCACAGTCTTGGTACTAGGTTTTATGGTATTCTATCAGAAACATTACTGATAGTACACCAAGTCTGTACATAATAAGCGCTTATTTTTGTAAATCAGCCGATAACAGTTAATAACTGTGTTTTAACCTGATGAAGACCATATATTTACAAACTTTGAAATTGAAGACTTTACGCATTCTTACCGAAATTAGCGCAATTAGGTTGTATCTAAATAACATCAACAGTATTTTCTCGTTTGCAACAGAAGCGAGGGTGTCATGGTAAAACAAACTATTTTTGAATCAGATACAGATACCTTACTGAGGTTTTCTAAACATCTCGATAAGCTTACTTCCGATGATTCCATCGGTGTAGCTTCGACGACTACGCAGTCTGAATATACTTATCCTCTACAGACAGCGCCAATTAATACTTGTGTACTCAAGCAGGACACTGGGGCGCCAATTACGGGTATCGAAAGTTCGATAAACTGCACCTGTCTAAACTTAGAGACTTTGAAGTGCTTTGAAGTTGTCGAAAACCAGTATGAAGAGCTAGGAGTGACTTTTAGCAATTGCATCGCTATACAGCCATCTAACCCCGCATTTCCAACATATTCAGGCGCCGTTGTACTTATGGGGGCGCCCAAAGGTGGTTTCCTAGAAGTAGAGTTTGCACGTCCGGTCAATAGTGTCAGCGCGCGAGTAACCAGTTCGCAACGACTACTGATGTCAGCATACAACCGCGAGCAAAAAATAGTTGCCCAAGACGTGCTATCAGTCGGAAATCTTGCAAATTCTGACTCAGTGGTTGCACCGAATGCATTACTATCAGTGAAATCTGGGGAAATACATGGCATAACTTTTTGCGCGTTCGACGGACAATTTACCGTTGATAACTTTAGTTTTTGTTCTTAGCAACGAAAAATTTAACCAAGCCAAAAACTTTTACTAAACACGTAAAAAATCACTTGTTTGTTTGTATATCACATATTTTCACACGATAAATACTGAGTCGATGGTTCTCCTTAATTAAAAATTTTTGTGCATTTATACCAGAAAGTTAGTCAAATAGAATATACTTTGCAAGGTATCTCTTCTTTTAGATAGACTAGATAGCTGTATATTCTATATTGAAAGCAAAGTAATAAAGGTAAAAGCAGTGGCACAGGCTTCGTCTTTTGGACAGCAGTTACTAAACCAGATTTCTAACTGGGTGCTTTTAGTATCTAAGACAGGAGCCACAAGACAGCGTAAACAGCGAGTTCAAGAACCAGGAGGTATTCTTAGTTTCTTAACAATCGTTGTGGCGATGCTGTTGTGGAACTGGAAGTTACTACTCGCAACTAGTATTGGTGTTGGTACTATGGTATCCGTTTACTCAATGCAAAAGCGAGACTTGTCAAAGTATTGGTCACAATTAAGTCAATTTTTTGACAAGTACAATCAGCGGTTACTGATAGCTGTACTTGGTGGTGGAATTGCCACTTTCAGTAGTTACATGGCGATAGCTATCTTCCTCGGTTCAAAAAACCCTTGGATTGCAACTGGCGCCTTAATGCAAGGTGCGGGTACGCTGTTAACTTTAATTCTACTAGTATGGCTAATCACAAGCATAAATGACAATAGGCAGCAAGACCTAATTGATCAATTGTTAGAAAATTTAACTCAATCTGACCCTTTGAAGCGTCTAGTCGCGTTACGTCAACTAACAAAATTAGTAACTGTTCGTGATGTAGATGTTTCGGAACGTCAAGCTGCTGTTGATTGTTTAAAGCTTTTGTTGGTAAATGAAGAAGAAACATTGATTCGAGACGCAGCGTTTGATAGCCTCCAATTGATTGAACAGTTACAAGTTTCTAATTCAGGTGGTTCCACCCCATTAAAACCGCTTGAGATTAAAGTCAAACAAAAAGCATATTAAACGCTTGTTTCAATTTTTCCACAGCGTATTTGTACTACTCGGTGATTGCAGCGTTTTACTAGTTGCTCATCATGAGTAGTGACAATTACTGTGGCGCCAAAAGCATTTAATTTTTGAAAAATTTGTACAACTTGCCGGGAGTTATCGGGGTCAAGATTTCCAGTTGGCTCATCTGCGAGTATTAATGGTGGTGTGCTGACTATCGCGCGAGCTATCGCAACTCGCTGTTGCTCTCCTCCAGAAAGCATATAAGGAAAACTATTGGCTTTATCGAGCAAACCTACTAGTTTTAAAGTTGGTTCTAAGCGCCGTTGGATTTCTTTGCGCGTGTACCCTTGAGCTTGCAGAACTACTGTAATGTTTTCTGCTACGGTACGTTGCTGAATTAACTTATAATCTTGAAAAACAATACCAATACGGCGCCGTAGTAAAGATAAGTTGTCACCTCGCAAGCTAGATACATTACAGTCGTCAACTATAACTTCGCCATCCGTTGGTAGTTCCTCACCGTACAGCATTTTTAAAAGCGTAGATTTACCCGACCCACTAGCTCCTGTCACAAATAGGAATTCTCCTTTTTTGACTTCTAAGTTGACGTTACATAAAGCTGCGCGCGAGTTTGCGTATGTTTTTGTGACGTTACGCAGTTGCACCATATTTACTACATCTAACGTTGGCTTTTGAGAATGGGAACCGTTATTTTTTTGTTGTGGCTCTTTTAAGGTCTGATTTTGAGTTGCTGGATTTGTTAAGACGGGCATAGAGTCATTAAAAGGGGGTATTTTACTTAGAAATGTATGGTTACAAATTTAAGGATTCCCAAACAAAGCTCAACAATATCAAAATTCCAACAAATCTTTTTAAACATTGGTTTCTATATACCAACATTGTAGAGACGTTACGTGTAACGTCTCTACATTCGGTAATTACAGAGTTACTGCACTTTTTCCAGTTATAGAATATACAATTGACTTCACTGCAAATTGCGGTAAAGACATCATTCGGCGCCAACGCCAAGGTTCTTTGTATAGGCGGTATAGCCATTCAAGGTGATTATTACCCAGCCATTGAGGAGCGCGTGTTTTAATCCCCGACCAAATATCAAGACTACCACCAACACCTATCCAAATAGCTTGTGGGCAAAAGTGGCGGTTTTGGGCAATCCACATTTCTTGACGAGGTACTCCCAAACCAACAAGGATTAGCTGGGGTTGAAGCTTGGCAAGAGTTTGTTTTAATAACTGTTCTTCAGTCTCTGAATGATAACCTGAATGAGTACCTGCTACCCCTAAGTTTGGAAACTGCGATTGCCAATAGTCGGCAGCTTTTTGAGCAACTCCGGGACTTCCACCGTAGAAAAAGACTTTAGGTGTATTTACCGATACGTTTGATTGACCTAAATTTTTAAGTAACGATTCTGCTAACTCGATACCTGGGGTGCGACTCACATTTTGCTGAAGTAAGAGTTGTAAATATAAAACAACCCCAGCACCATCAGGAATCACAAGCTCGGCACGGCGAATAATATCAGCTAAAGGCTTACTACGCTCCGCTTGCATTGTCATTTCAGCATTCAGGGTGACAACATGCGCTCCCTGTCCGGATGCTAAACGTTCTTGTAACCAATTGGGGTAATTAGCCATTACATGGACTGGCAGTCCCAACACCGAAAAGGATTTAGGCAGCTTAGACATAGCCTATTTTTTATAGCCTCACACCATAGTAATCATGAAGGCTAGTTTATCAAATTTGTTCCAAATGTCATTGGTCTGAATCGTTACAAACAAAGGGTAAAATATAGTTTTTTGACGTTAAATAATATAAATTGACCTTTATAGGCGCCAAATTATATTAGGAGAGGGTTATATACTCACACGAACGTCAGCTTATTGTTCTTTTCCACAGAGAACGTCACATATATTAGTTTTGTAAAGATGTATCATCACTACATTTTGTAAAACTTTTTAGTAAACTCAACTTTACAGTCAACTACGAAACGGGCAAAAATCGACCATGAGTAAAATTCGTGTTGCTCTGATTGAAGACCATGACCTCACCCGTGTGAGTATCCGCACAGCACTACAGCAAAAAGGAGAAATTGAAGTTGTTGGAGAGGCGCCGAATGCAGCGGAAGGGTTAAAACTTCTGAGTAAGGTGCAGCCAGATGTCGCAATTGTTGATATCGGATTACCTGATAAAGATGGTATCGAATTAACGCGCGACATTAAATCGGCAGCAGGTAGCGATGAAAATAGGACTAAGGTACTGATTCTCACATTACGCGACAGTAAGGAAGCAGTCTTGGCGGCGTTTGCAGCAGGAGCAGATTCATACTGTATGAAGGATGTTAAGTACGATAATTTGCTTGAGGCAGTTCGCGTAACTTATAACGGTAACGCCTGGATTGACCCATCAATCGCCCGAATCGTTCTTCAGCAAGCGCAACAAAATCCTCCAAAAATTGAAGCTACCGAAACTAAAGAAGCAAAAGAAGCGTCCGGTGAGCAAACCGAGGAAGAACCAATTGACCCGTATACCTTAACTGAACGTGAGTTAGAGGTGTTGCAGTTGATTGTTGAAGGTTGTAGTAACGCTGTGATTGCAGAAAGACTTTATATTACCGTCGGTACCGTCAAAACCCATGTGCGTAATATTTTAAATAAGTTATGCGCGGATGACCGAACTCAGGCTGCTGTGCGCGCGTTACGTTCTGGGCTGGTAGGCTAGGTATCCGATGCCAAGCTTATTATTGGGTAGGTAAGCATTAGTATTTGTTAATTTTACTTGACTTACGCGAGTGGCGCTTTGGCATTCAAGGCGCCGTTACTCATCGCTATATGTCAACGCCTTGGCAGCCTTTTTAGTACGCAAGTTCACTTAAAAAGAGACATTAAGTTTAAATTACTGAGTATTATAAGCACTTATACGGTACTGAAAAAAATATAAAAAAGATACATTAGTAAATGTATATAAAATTAGGACAGTAAACCTATGCACTAGTATAAAATAACACATAAGTATGACTAATGAAAAACGAAAAAGATTTGTAAATTCAGCTTTGAAACTGGGTATCCTCTATATAAGTATGTAATTTACATTTCGCGATTCTGAGTGGCATCGTACCATAACACTCCGTTCACAAGCACGAAACTAAAGTCAAATATGACTGAACCAGGGTTAGATAAACTGAAGCTGATGGTGGTAGATGATGAACCGGATAATCTAGAACTACTCTACCGTACTTTTCGGCGGGATTTTCAAGTTTTCAAAGCAAGTAACGCCCTCACTGCAATCGACATTTTAGACAAAGAAGGCGAAATGGGTGTGATTATCTCAGACCAACGAATGCCTGAGATGAACGGTACGGAATTTCTTAGCCTTACGGTCGAGCGTTTCCCCGACACAATCCGAATTTTGCTAACTGGGTTTACAGATGTTGAAGACCTAGTGGATGCGATCAACTCAGGTCAGGTTTTCAAGTATATTACCAAACCTTGGAAGCCCGACCGTCTGAAAGCGTTAGTCGAACAAGCAGCCGATACGTATCGTGTTGTTAAGAAGCGAACTCAGGAATTGAGTCGCGCTCTTAGACGCGAATCATTATTTAATGCTGTCACAACAGCAGTTCGCGAGTCGCTGGACTACCGCAGTATGCTGCAAAAAATTGTTGCGACACTTGGGCAAAATTTTGATGCGTCTTACTGCTTTGTTAGGTCGGTTGAAAACGACCATTTAACGCAAGACGAATTTCATTACCAAGACCCTAAGCTCAAAGAATTTTTCTATCCGGCAGATTCAGAAGCTTTAATCGAAAAGGTCTTAGCAACCCGCAATTATCAAGTTAGCCAATCTGGTGATGAAAGTTACCCTTGTTACCAATTGGTTGTACCGCTGATTTATCAGCAGCAATTCCTTGCTGTCTTAACTTTATGCCAGTATAAACACGATTATGCTTGGCAGGAACAAGACATACAGCTAATAACAGGAGTTGCGGAACAAGCAGCACTTGCGCTTTCGCAAGCTAAGTTGTATCAGCGTCTTCAAGAGAAACAAGAGCAAATCCGTCTCGAATTGGGAGTCGCGCGACAAATTCAAAATAATTTGCTGCGTCAAAGATTACCAGCTATCGAAAATACGAAAATACAAGCCAGCTGTTTGCCCGCGCGCGAAGTTGGGGGTGATTTTTTTGAGGTGTTTGTCCACCCGAAAGGAGACTTGTGGTTAGCTGTTGGGGATGTTTCTGGAAAAGGTGTTCCAGCAGCTTTGTTTATGGCAAGCGCAATATCTGTGCTACGTCGCGAACTGTCACAAGAAACACCAGAACTACCCAACGTAGTCATGCAAAACCTTAATCACGCTTTATGTGATGATTTAATCGGCAATAATTGCTTCATAACTTTGGTTTTAGCGTGTTATCAAAGCGCGACTAAAGAGTTAGTTTACGCAAATGCCGGACATATTTACCCGTTGGTGTGGTCAAGCAAACCTTCTGTTACTGAGCCAACTTATCTTACAACACGTGGGGTTCCTTTAGGCATCTTACCGAAGTGGCAAGCTCAATATGGTCAGCTCGTTCTTGAGTCTGGGGATATATTACTGCTTGCCAGCGATGGAATCACTGAAGCAATGGTAACAAACCATCCAGATACTGAACCGTCTAAATTAGGCGCCAGTGCTAATCGCTCTATGTTAAAACAAGACGGTCTATGGAAGTTACTAAAGAAAGAGCCACGACCACTGTGTCTTGACAGTTTACTAGCTCACATCCAGGCAGACACTGATTCTCAAGAAGACGACCAAACCATACTTGCTTTGGAGGTTTTATAAAAATGATGAAAACTGAGCTTCATGTACCAAGTGACTTGAAGTTTTTGACGATTGTAGAAGACTGGCTGCTAGGATGTCTTAAGGTTGAGTTAGGGCAGTCGGTTGATTGGTCTAAACAATCTAATCGATTACGATTAGTTTTGGTTGAAGCATACTCGAATGCTGTTCGTCATGCTCATAAAGACCTTCCAAACGCTCCTATATTAATTCGTTTAGAACTTCAAGATCGAGATATTGCTTTAGAAGTTTGGGACCGTGGTGATGGTTTTGACATGTCAGACTATTTTGCTCCCACTCCTACAGACAAGCAAGAAGGTGGTTACGGTTGGCTAATAATGAATCGCTTAATGGACAAAGTTGAGTATCAATTACAGGTTAATGGTGGTAACTGTCTCAAACTTGAAGCAAAGCTTCCTGAAATTGCTTGACTTTTAGATTCTCGACTTCTTTTACGAAGTCGGGAATCTGAAATTTAACGTCGCAAATTTAATAGTTCTTGTGGCGAAGCTAAAAGTTTGACTCTGGTATAAACAATTTGGTTATGTTCGTTGAGAATAAATATCCAACTGACGTTAACACCACACCACGAAGTTTCTGCTTTCCCCGAAACTTGAACTTGGCTTTGTCCATCTTCTAATGCCTCAATAATACCTTGACGCGGGTAAGCTTTTATACCTTTAGCTTCTTGATTTAGGTAAGCTATAATTCCATCGTGTCCAGAAATATCTGACTCAAATGGTGGATGCATTATACCATCAGGAGCAAATAAAGCAACGGTAGCCTCAAAATCACCAGCATTAAGTGTTTTAAAGTAACTTAAAACTGTTGGTTGCTCAAGTCCCTCAATTTGAATTTCAGTTGCATCAAGATTATCCGTATATTCAGCAGCTGTCATAATATCACCTACACTTATTCGCTTCTTTTATTTAATTTGTCTAACATCAGAGTGAAAATTAAAGGTGATAAAGAGAGATTTGTTAGAACTGGTATAAATACTTCTGCTGATAGTTGTGAGTAGTACAGATTTTGCACTCTAATATTGTCGCAAATGATATACAATTAGGAAGCCACTGCTTTGCTAAAAAATAACACAAATGAATCAATTGCCGACACTGAGCAGCAGTGAAATAAAGCAAAAAGCCTTAGAACTTGGAGTTCATAAGGTTGGTATTACTGTACCAGATACATCACAACAAGATTTGCAAGGACTGCGCTCTTGGCTGGCATTAGGTTATCAAGCTGATATGATGTGGATGGCAAATCCAAAACGTCAGGATGTCAAACAGATAATGCCCAACGTCAAATCTATAATATGTATAGCGCTAAACTATTACACGTCGCATCAACATCAAGAAAGCAAAGAGTATGCAAAAATTTCCCGCTACGCCTGGGGAAGAGACTATCATAAAGTTCTACACAAAAAACTCAAAGCTTTAAGTAACTGGCTAGAATCCTTACATCCAGATATTGAAACGCGGTATTACGCGGATACAGGGCCTATACAAGATAAAGTTTGGGCACAAAAAGCGGGAATTGGTTGGATAGCGAAAAATGGTAACGTGATTTCTCGTGTTCATGGTTCATGGATATTTTTGGGAGAGGTGCTTACAAACTTGGAGTTAATGCCAGATACACCCCATACTTCCCATTGCGGAACTTGTACCCGCTGTATAGATGCTTGTCCTACCGGCGCCATTGTTTCGGATGGTATAGTTGATGCAAACCGTTGTATCGCTTATCACACAATTGAAAATCGTAGCGAAATACCCAAAAGTATCAAGTCAAAAATGCAGGGTTGGGTTGCAGGATGCGATATTTGTCAAGATGTTTGTCCTTGGAATCAACGGTTCGCGACAACAACAGATGTAGTAGAATTTGAACCTTACCCTGACAACTTGGCGCCATCTTTGGCACATTTAGCAGAAATATCAGATACAGAATGGGATGAACGCTTTCGAGCATCGGCTTTAAGACGTATAAAGCCTGAGATGTTGCGACGGAATGCCCGCGCTAATATAGAAGCATTCCAGGCAAACTTATGACGCAGAAAGTAATTATATTTGATTTCGATGGTACTATTGCCGATACAGTCGATGCGCTCGTTAATGTTGCAAATCGTCTAGCAATTGAGTTCGGTTATATTCAAATTACACCTGAAGAACTATGTATATTAAGAAATTTAACTTCTAGGGAAATAATAAAATATTCTGGTATATCAATTTTTAAAATACCGTTTCTAGTCAAGAAAGTAAAATCAGAGCTAAAAAATAAAATACCTGAATTAAAACCGATAGCTGGGATACACGAAGCGTTAACCGAGTTAAAAAATAGGGGACACAGATTAGGTATTATTACTTCTAATTCTCAAGAAAACGTTGTGGAGTTTCTGAGAATAAATGAGTTAGATAGTTTATTTGAGTTTGTATATTCTGGTGTAACGATATTTGGGAAGACAACAATTATCAACAATGTACTACGACAAAAACAAATTAAACCCCAAGAAGTGATTTATGTGGGTGATGAGACGCGCGATATTGAGGCATCGAAAAAGTCTAATATTAAAGTGGTTGCCGTTACTTGGGGCTTTAATTCCAGAGAAGCGCTTTCTAAACAAAAACCCGAATTCTTAATAAATCACCCTAGCGAATTATTAGATGTGGTAAACTTGTAGTAAGCACTTTAGTGTTCAAAAAGACAAGCACTGAAGTGCTTACTACGATTAATACAAATTCACTAGCCGGGTTGACCTTTTTCTAAGGCTTTTTTAACGAGGTCATCATCAACATTTCCAACGCCTTCATTTCGCGAACCAATTTCATCAGCTATGCTTTTATAATCATCAGGATTACCTGTTGCAGGCGCCTCTTTTTTAATCTCTTTAGCTTCTGGCACTTTCAAGTTTGGAGCTACTGCAGCCTCAGCAGCTTTCTGACCTTCTCCGGTGTTATCAATTGGGCTGACGCTCATCTCTTTTGCTAATTTGTAGTCAGCATCAAAATCCACTTTAGGCGCCTTCTCTACACCTTCAGCAACGTTATCTGCAAGTAACTGTGCATCATGGGTTGATGCTTCGCTGGTATTTACTTTTACTTCGTCTGCCATAAGTTTACCCAAAAAGAATTTACGTGCTGGTTTCCATAATGTCATATTACCAACGTTGAACAGAAAAGTATTGATACCTATTGATAGATTCTTACCTCTATCAAAAGATACAATTTAGGAGAATAAATTGGTTGGTGATTAAACCAAATGCAGTTGAAGCAAGCTATACAAGCTTTCCTCTACACAAAGAGAGATAAAAAAACGCGCACATAATTTCACTATTATCACTATTAGTAGTAGCTTGTAATGCCATTAATTTGTTACTCCTGATTTTAGAGTAATTTCAACACTAGGAAAATTAACAATGGTCAGCAGTTTTAATAATCAAATTCCTCAAGCCTTAGCAGAAGAATCACAAGCAGTGGTTGAAGGGTTTGATAAGCTAGATACTGATGCAAAACTTGCTTGGTTTTATCTTGTTTATAAAAAAATGGGTGATTCGGTCACTCCCGCTGCTCCTCTAGCAGCAGAACCAGAATTGGCGCCAATACTTTTACAAGACTACTTAAAATTGTCACAAGACGAGCAACTTCAAGTTATGCGCGATATCGTTGACAAAGAAAACACAGAATATTCGCGCGCTTACGGAGCATTAAAAGACAATAATCAATTACTGGTTTGGTATGCTTGGGCTGAAGGAATGGGTAAAACTATTGTTGGAATGCCTGGTGATTACCAACCAAGCGAAAAAGTAAATAGCTTGTTATCTAAAATTCAAGAACTCGAGTTTGAAGGACAAATGTCCGTATTCCGCACAATAGTAAACCAGATGGGTTATAGCAACGTTAAACCAATAGAAACACAAACTCAAACCGGAAAAACTTCAAGTCTTTAATTAAGGCGCGGAGGTAGGGTGCGTGACGCCATAACAATCGTAAACTAAAACGTCGGAACTAGTAGCGTCACGCACCTTACGAGTTATGAGTTAGCATGACACTTGTAACTTATTGCATGGCTGCAACTTGATTTAAATCAGCTGGTGTTAAATTTGAGTGAATAACTTGACCATCGCGGAACCAGACGATACGTTGAGTTTGACGTGCGACTTCTGGCTCGTGTGTCACCATAACAACTGTAATTCCGGTATTATTAAGTTCTGTGAATATGTCAAGTACTTCTTGGGTAGTACGCGAGTCTAAGGCGCCTGTTGGTTCATCAGCAAGAAGTAGAACTGGACGATTAACAATAGCGCGCGCAATAGCTACTCGCTGTTGTTGTCCTCCGGATAGTTGATTTGGTCTATTTTGTAAGCGTTTTTCTAATCCGACTTTAATTAATGCTTCGGTTGCTCTGTCTTTACGTTCCGAGTTAGGAATGCCCGCGTATACCATCGGCAGCATTACATTTTCTAAAGCTGATAGTTGCTGTAATAAGTGAAATTGTTGGAAGACAAATCCTAGTTTTTTATTACGGATATGGGCTAGCTCGCTATCGGGCATCTGAGCAACATCAATATTATCTAAGTAGTAATGTCCTGAACTAGGACGGTCTAAACAACCAATAATATTCATTGCTGTAGATTTTCCTGAGCCTGATGGTCCCATGATCGAACAGTAGTCTCCTTCTTGAATTGTCAGGTTTACGTCATTAAGCGCGCGGACTTCTGTTTCACCAATGCCGTATACTTTAAATATGTTTTCTAAGCGAATAATCGTTTTTTTTAAGTTGAAAGTGCTGAGTGCTGAGTGCTGAGTAGAGTTAGTAATAGATTGTTCGTTTATTATATTATCAATTGGTTGTTCTTCCTTCATATTTTTCTCCTGTTATAAATATAATTTTGATCTGAACTTAACTATAAACTTTTAACTCCGTTCCTCAGCACTCAGCACTCAGCACTTTTAACTCTCTTAAGCGCTTCTTAATGCCACGATAGGGTCGAGTTTGGCGGCACGACGCGCGGGAAATACACCGAAGAATAAACCAATTGCACCGGAAATACCTACAGCGGAACCTATGGCAATTGGAGAAATAGCTGCTTCTAAGGGAGTTAAGGCGCCTACTAGTACAATTCCAGAAACACCAATAGCAGTACCAATTAAACCACCTGCGGCTGAGACAATTACGGCTTCTATCATAAATTGCAACAAAATATCTTGTTCAGTGGCGCCAATAGCTTTACGTAAACCAATTTCGTGTGTACGTTCGGTAACGGAGACGAGCATAATGTTCATAATACCGATACCACCGACAAACAGTGAAATCGCCGCAATTGCAGCAAGCATGATAGTTAAGGCGCCTGAAATTTGTCCAACGGTTTGTAGTGCGTCTTTTTGAGTACGAATAGTAAAGTCGTCTTCGTTAGTGATTTTGTGACGTAAACGCAGTAAGTTCGTAATTTGGAATACTGCGGCATCAACGTTTTGACCGTCACTAGCCGAGGCGACGATATAATCTAGAGCAATACCGTATGGTGAGTTGCGACCAATTAACCGATTTGCAGAAGTTGTTAGTGGTACTATTGCTGCACTATCATAATCGGCGCCGACACTAGAACCTTTTTCTGTAAGTACACCAATAACCTCAAACCTAGAGTCTTTAACACGTACTAATTGCCCAACAGGGTTAGTTGAGCCAAATAACTTAGTCGCAAATTTACCTCCAAGAACAATTACTTGATTATTACGTTTTATGTCAACATCGCTAAAAAAGCGACCTTTAGCTGTATTAAAATCACGCACTTGTAAGAAACTAGGCGTAGTGCCAATAATATTAACATCGGTATTACGATTACCGAAACTCACTCTTTGCCTACGATTTAATTCTGGCGCCACTCCTACTACTGTTGGAACCTGGGTAGCAATAGCATCAGCATCAGCTAAAACTAAATTTCTGGGAACGTCAAATGAAATTCGCTGCGTTTCCTCGTTACCTGGAATCACAAATAACACATTGGGACCAAGTGATTCTAATTGCTTGGCAACATACTTTTGACCACCCTCCCCAATGCCAATCATCGCAATTACAGAAGCATTACCAATTACAATACCAAGCATCGTTAAGGCACTACGTAATCTATTTGACAGCAGGGTTTTCCCCGCCATTTTCATACTTTCAACAATATTCATAACAATAAGTAGTAAAAAGTGCTGAGTGCTGAGTGCTGAGTACTAGTAATGAGAAATAAGTAGTAAGTACTAACTGCTAAATGTTAAGTGTTAGATTTTAACTCCTAACTCCTAACTTTTTACTCAGCACTCAGCACTCAGCACTCTATTTATTTTTTATTCTGTTTTTCCATTTGCTTTTGCATTTGATATTCTTTGGGAGGGTTTAAGAAAATTCGCTCTCCTTGTTTGACTCCTTCCAGAATTTGGGTTTGGTTTTTGATTTGTGAACCGATGACAATGGGACGAAACTGGGGTTGATTTTTATTATCAGGTACTAATACTCCTGTATTTCCTTTCTCTGTCACAATAGCTACAGTCGGTATCATTAAAGCATTTGGAACGTCGTCACCTAAGAACGTCAAGTCAACGTTTAAGCCAGAGCGCAATTTTTCTTCACCTGTCTCAATCTGCACTCGTATTTGAAATAAAGTTACACCTTCTTCTTTGACAGCTTCAGGTGCAATTAAGCGAACACGTCCTTTAAATACTTGGTCTGGGTAAGCATCACTAGTAATTTCTACCTGCTGCCCAACTCTGATTCTACCAATATCAGCTTCGGGTACACTTGCTAAAACTTCTAAACCGCGTACTAAAGCAACTATCGAACTTGATGTTGCAGAAGCCGAAGCACTAGCGGAAGTTGTCGGCGCCACATAAGCTCCAACGTTGGCATATTTTTGTGTGACAATACCAGCAAACGGTGCCCGAATAATTGAGTCTTCTAAATTAACTAATTCTGATTGGAGTCGCGCTTGTGCTTCTGCAACTGCTGCGGTACGTTGAGCAATTTCTTCGGGACGTGAACCACTTAGGGCTAATTGTAATGCCGCGCGTGCTTCTGCAACTGCCGCAGTACGTTGGGCGATATCTTCCGAACGGCTACCGCTTTGCGATAACGATAAACGTTTTTGAGCTTCGCGTAAAGAAGCTTGAGCAGCATTATTATCGCTTATTGCTTGGTCTAATAACTGCCGTTTTTCGGCGCCTTGATCAACAAGATAACGATAGCGTCGTACTTGTTCGGCAGTATAATTAGCTCGTGCCTGTGCAGCATCAACTTGTGCTTGTGCTTGCGCTATTTCTTGCGGACGGTTTCCCGCCTTTGCTTGTGCTAACTGTGCTTCGACACTCGCTAACCTAGCGCGCGACTGAGCAATTTCTTGTGGACGACTACCTGCTTTGGCTTGGTCGAGTTGTGCTTTTGCTTGTGCAACATTTGCGCGCGCTTGCCCAATACGTGCTTGAATATCGGCACTATTCATCTTGGCGATAATTTGCCCTTGCTGCACCTTGTCACCTTGTTCGACAAGTAGCTGTGCAAGAATACCGCCATTTTTAGGACTGATATTCACACTTTGCACTGGGGTAACTCTACCACTAGCAGTAATGCGTAGCGTGACATTTTTTGATTCAACTGGAACCGTAAGCTGTGAAATATCTTCGTTTTGCCCACGTTGAGTGATAAATGTGTTGGTAACAAAAGTCCCAGCGACAAAAATACCAGTTGCCATCAAACCCAATACCCAACGGGATGGAGACTTTATCTTTTTACCAAAAATAGGAATTTGAATTTGCGTTGCCATAAAAATACGTATATATATTTAATTGATGGGTTTGATTAATAACTAGTCGCCTATTAATTACCGTAATCTACTTTGTAAAGATTTGCTTAATATGAGTTCATATTAACCGCTTGTGCGCTATGGCGCCTTCACCTAAGCGGGTGAGTTATCTGGCAACGGATGAGAGCGGATGTAACGGATGAGTTATTGGTTAGAAGTTGTAGCATATCTGTCCTCAGATGTGCAGTCATATAGTTTTTTTACCACAGAGCCACAGAGTACACGGAGAGAAGAAAAATTAACCACAAAGGCACAAAGGACACAAAGAAAGAGCTAAGAAAAAAGAACACACCAAAGTTTATGAAATGAATTAATAGTGGTTCATGTCATTAGTTCTGGTCGGCTCACGGTGTCTCGCCTGACCGGACGCACAGGCGAGACGCCTATGCTACAACACACCAAAACTATTGACACGAACAATAGTGGTTTGTGTTAATTCACGCAGTTGTCGAAGTTCTTTCAGTCGGTTTTTCATTACTTGCTCTACTCTCGTCAAGTAATACTTGACATAATCGCTGAAAAATTTGTCAAGTGCAGGTTGGCAAGTTTTGTTTTTCCAGACACTTGTACTTATTGCCTAACAGAGTAATAATTAACCATTAGTACCCAGTCTGTAGCTGGAAACGTTAAACTATCGGCGCCAGCTAGTATCAAATATCATCAAACACCACAGGTTAAAACTCATGGAGTACAACTTTCAGGAATTAGCACAACTCTACAAAAACGCTCTCCTCAACGATGTACTGCCATTTTGGGAAAAATATTCTATCGACTGGGAAAAGGGTGGTTACTTCACCTGTTTAGATAGAGAAGGTAAAGTTTACGACACCGATAAATTTATTTGGCTGCAAAACCGTCAAGTCTGGACGTTTTCAATGTTGTGCAACGAGGTAGAAAAGCGTGAAGACTGGTTACAAATAGCTGAATGTGGCGCCAAATTTCTGGCAGAACACGGACGTAATGACGAAGGTAACTGGTATTTTGCCCTTAACCGCGAAGGTCAACCGCTTGTACAACCTTATAATATATTTTCTGACTGCTTTGCAGCAATGGCTTTTAGTAAATATGCACTTGCTTCGGGTGAAGAGTGGGCGAAAGATATCGCTATACAAGCATATAATAATGTGCTGCGTCGTAAAGACAATCCTAAAGGTAAGTATACAAAAGCTTATCCCGGCACGCGCGTCATGAAATCGTTAGCAGTGCCAATGATTTTAGCGAACCTAACTTTAGAGATGGAGTGGTTGTTGCCCAGCGAAACTCTCGAACAAGTACTCGAAGCAACTGCATATGAAGTCATGGGTGACTTTCTCGACCAGGAACGGGGATTAATGTTTGAAAACGTCACACCTGAAGGCGCCCATATAGATAGTTTTGATGGTAGAGTAATTAACCCAGGTCACGGTATCGAAGCGATGTGGTTTATTATGGATATCGCTCACCGTAAAAACGACACAAAAACAATTAACCAAGCTGTTGATGTTGTACTAAATATTCTCAACTTCGCATGGGATAGAGAATACGGTGGACTTTACTACTTCATGGATAGCAAAGGACACCCACCCCAACAGTTGGAATGGGATCAAAAACTCTGGTGGGTACATTTAGAAACCTTAGTAGCACTCGCTATGGGTTATAAATTAACAGGGCGCCAACTTTGTTGGGAATGGTATAAAAAAGTTCATGAATACTCATGGTCACACTTCGCAGACCCTCAAAATGGCGAATGGTTTGGTTATTTAAACAGACGCGGAGAAGTACTACTAAACCTTAAAGGTGGTAAATGGAAAGGATGCTTCCATGTACCGCGCGCAATGTATCTATGCTGGCGCCAATTTGAAGCATTATAGCATAGGCGTCTCGCCTGTGCAGTGAGAGTAGCTATCTTTACCACAGAGGCACAGAGGCACAGAAAGGAGAAAAAGGGAGGCGTAATATTACCGATTTTGGCGCGGTTACAAAGCGTCTAAGTCAGTAAGATTTTCAGAAATCGCGCGGTTTAAAATTAAAAAAAAATTATGCATGATGGAATAGTTATGATTCCTATTGTAGCAGAAGCAGATGATAGCGAATTACTGATGAAAGTGCAGAATATTACAGAAGAAGTATCAAAAATTGTAGAAAGCTCACCGCATCCGAGTGAAACTTGGAAAAAAGCAGAAAGTATGTTAATGGAGGCAATTACTGATTTAAAGGATACATCTAAAGATTCATCTCAGTATGCAGAATTGCAGAAGCAACTTAAACAATGCGAGAAATTTTCTGTGATAGTTAGCAAGCAAGTTAAAATTGTTGAGGAATTTGAAAGCACTTATAATTATGGATAGCAGAGTCTTGTTGTAAGAAAAAATAACCCTTACAGCACTTTGATACAGACCTTGATGCAGCAATTGCGCTACTATGTCTCTCATGACAAGGGGAGTCGCGTGGACATGACAGGTAATATTAAAACAAATAATCTAACTGTAATTGCTGACCAATTTACTCAAACGGGCAAAGTTATAGATGTTCAACCATTTGGCAGTGGCAATATAAATGATACTTTTTTGGTCAAAGTAGACTCAACACAAAAGAACTTTGTTTTACAGCGCATCAATACACAGGTGTTTCGTCAACCTCAGCTTGTTATGCAAAACATGCGTACTTTTACAGAGCATGTTAGTAAGAGGTTGCAAAATACTCCTTTAAATCGTCGTTGGGAAGTACCAAATGTGTTACCAACTAAAGATACTCAAGATTATTATACTGATACCAATGGTTCATTTTGGCGCGCGATTAGTTTTATCGAAGCTTCAGAATCTTTTGATACTATGCACTCTGGGGAGCAAGCAAGAGAAATTGGTTACGCTTTGGGTATGTTCCACAACCTCATTAGCGACCTATCACCACAAAAACTTGCTGACACTCTCGAAGGGTTTCATATTACCCCACTTTATTTAAACCACTACAACTCAATTTTAGCTACTGCAACTCCGCGTCAGTCTCCCGAAGTTAATTATTGCCTAGAATTTGTCGAAAAACATTATTCACTGGCGCCCATATTAGAAAATGCCAAAGCTTCTGGTCAGCTACCACTGCGTTTAATGCACGGCGACCCCAAGATAAATAATGTCATGTTCGATACTAGTACTAAAAAAGCAGTAAGTGTTATTGACCTGGATACAGTCAAACCAGGATTAGTGCATTATGACATTGGCGACTGTCTGCGGTCTGGCTGCAACCCTGCGGGTGAAGAAACTGAAGATTGGCAAAGCATTACTTTTGACACTGATATTTGTAAAGAAATTCTCCAAGGTTATCTAGCTGTAGCAAAAGAATTTCTGACCGAGAACGACTATATATATATGTACGACGCCATCCGCTTAATAGCATTCGAGTTAGGGTTAAGATTCTTTGGCGACTACTTAGCAGGCAATGTTTACTTCAAAGTCAAACATCCAGAACATAACTTAGCACGCGCGCTCGTACAGTTTAAACTCACCGAAAGCATCGAAATACAAGAAGCAACGATTCGTAAAATTATCCAAGACGTGAAATAATCAATGCAAAATACCTTTACTCTACAACCATTTCCTTATATTGAGGCGCTTTTCAATCTGAAAATAACAGGTAATATTGCCAGATATGAGAATTTACTCACTATAAGCTATAACCTCCTTGGTGATATTGAACAAGTTAATATTGCAACACCAGAAACACCACAACGTAAACACGAACTTTGGCTTGACACCTGTTTCGAGTTTTTTCTAGGCGCCAAAAATTCTCCTGGTTACTGGGAATTTAACCTTTCCCCTGCTGGGCACTGGAATATTTATAGCTTTGATAACTACCGTCAGGGAATGCGAGAAGAAACAGCTTTTACAACACTTCCATTTTATTTAAAGCATAATTCAGATTCTTTAACCTTAACACTCAGCGTCAACTTAGATAAAATTATCCCTGTAAACCAACCAATTGAAGTAGCAATTACAACTGTAATTAAAAGCATCAATGGTGATGTAAGTTATTGGGCAGTTAGTCATAAAGGCGCCGAACCAGACTTTCACCTACGAGAAAGCTTTATTGTACAACTGTAGGATAGGCATCTCGCCTGTTCTACTATCTTCTTGTACTGTCAAGACATCAACATTACGTAATAAAAGCGCATTTGTAATTGCTCGACGTACATGTTCATCCATATATAGTGCAAGCGTCATTTGATTAAACCTTGAGTACGAAGTTTTTTAACTAACGCCGACTCTCCAGCATTTTGACGTAGTTTTTCCACATTCTCTAATCGTCGCTGCATATCCAAATCTAATTCTGTTTTATTATCCCAGTAATAAGCTAAACCTGAATGAATTTGACCCATACTTAAATATGGATGCTGGAAGTGAAGTTCCTCTGGACTCCATCCAAAAGCAATGTAGCCAGAGACTAACTCAATTACTTTCATCGTTGTTCCTGTAATATAAGGAACATTATCTGGGTCAATTTCTATGTACTTGTATTCACTAGCAGTAAAAGTCATCGTTTTGTTTTTATTAGTATGTTACTTACTTCTAATTTTAATATATAAGGCATATATTTACTCATCAATAAGCCAGCCACGTTTTATTCCTTGCTCAATACCTCCACTCCAATCAGTTGTTAAGTGTTTTCTAACTTTATAGAAAAGGTGTTTAACCACAGCTACATTAATAGGATTTTTTACATAGTCTTCTTCATATCTATATTCGCGGTCAGTATTTTTTTGCTGTCTTAATACGTAAATTTGGTCAACCTTATATTTTCGGAGATTGACATCGCTAGAAAGTTTTATCCACTCCATGACGACAATATATAAACTATTTGGGTTTCTTGCCTTCAAATCCTCTGCTGCTCGTGATGAACCTTCTAACATCGTTTTATCAAGATACGTCTTGCATTCAATTACAACAACAGGAATATCAAAAATATGAGTTTCGGTATTACCTGTTACTTTAACTTGCGAGTAATTTTCCGGTTCTTCTTTTACTAACGTAAGCTTTTCACCTGGGTTCTCATCTTGTTCTGGTGGAGGCGCCGCTTCAAATGATACTTGTATAGTTGCCCCAATTACAAAATCATGGTCTTTTTTTTCAATGCGCGCGTAAGGTCGCTTTAGCATCTCAGAATATTTTGGTGGAACGAAGAAAATATCTTTAAAGGTATGCGACTTACCAATTAAAGCATTTTCACCAAAATTACTTACCAAATCCTTAAACAAGTAGTACAAAAACTCTTCCAACACGCTGGAATGAAGGTTTGACCTAGAGTCAAACTTTTCTGCATAATGTTGCTGGTCTAGAAAATCTTTATATGTAGAAAGAAGCTCTACTCTTTGGGTAAGGATAGTATCATCGTTGTCAGTTGGTGTTGAGGTTGGACCAACTAACTTTATATTGTTTGAGTGCCATTTGTCATACTCCGCTCGAATTTCCTTAAGATACTTTTTGCTATCGCTGTCTCTATACTTTGTACGGTGAGCTTCTTTCTGTTCTAAATTTGAACCATGAACTAATGGGTTCCTGTCGCTTGTGGGCATAATTGTAATTTTTCTTTGAGGTGAGATGCAATACATTGAGCAAGGAGAGGAGGAACAGCGTTGCCTACCTGGTTATACTGGCAGAGAAATTTTTCATCTAGCCGTTCTTCTCTTTGTAGTAACTTATGGGAAACTACTGTTTTTTTCCCCATAAATCTATAGGTATCAGGAAACGACTGCACGCGCGCTCCTTCACGGGCTGTTAAATTACGATGCTGAAATGGGTGGATGAAATTGGCGTAAAATGAAGCGGCAATTGTGTGAGATGGTTTATATGGATGTAAACGCCGATTATTTTGGTCGTAGCTTATTCCTGATAAATCTCCATTACCACTACGGCGCCTTGCTCCATGTTCTTCTGGAACATCTGAACTAGATTCGCCCCATTTGATATGTTTAAAACGCTCAACCAATCGTTCTGAATGCTCCATCGCTACATGGTTGTAAAGCGTTGTGCTGTAATTTCTTATCCAGCGTTGATATTCATTTTGAGGTTTTGCTGTAAAAGCTTGCTCCTCTACACCTTCGCGCGCTTCAAGCAATGGTAAATCAGATATAGCATCCCATAAAGTAGTAGCTGGTAATAAATTTACGGTGTCAAACACAGATAATTGAATAGTTTTTTTATTAATTAAGTCTAACGAATGTGTCTTGCGAGGAGGTTTTAATTCTTTCCCCGTTTTATTGCCTACGACAAAAACACGCTCGCGAATTTGTGGCACTCCATACTCTGCTGCATTTAATAACCACAGTTCTACAAAATATCCCAACTCAGTAAATGTCTTTTTAATAATGTCTATAACTTTTTCGCCTTCTGTACTTTTACGTCTGAGTAAACCCTTGACGTTTTCCATTACAAATGCTTTAGGTTCAAAAAAGCTAATCCATTCAGCAAAGTTTTGGAATAAACTGTTTCTTGGGTCTTTTGGGTCTTTTACTGCTGGCCCAGCAATACTAAAACCTTGACACGGTGGACTACCAATAATAATATCAGGTTTAGAAGAGTAAATTTTTGTAACAGTGTTTAAACTCTTAAAATTACGTATATCTTCTTGAATAACTACCATATTTGGGTGGTTATGACGCAATGTTTCACAAGCCCAAGTGTCAATTTCCAGCGAAACCGGAACAGAAAACCCTGCCATCTTAAAGCCTAAACCGAAGCCACCCGCTCCCGCAAACAAGTCGATTGCTACAGGTTGTGTCATTGATACTTTAAATATAGATTGTGTGTAAATAATTATATTACAATAAATTATGTCAGGTTAGCACAAAGGCGCCTATAGCATTTTGCACATCATTTGTGTTTACGTGCGTTGTGGAAACGTGATATATCCCTTCGGGAAAACCTCCGGTTTACACGTCTCTACATTTAGTCAAAACTAATTAGCTCTAAATAATCAGGGTTTGCAACTAATTCCTTTGCTGCTAACAAACCTGCAATTGTCCAAGTTTGAAAACTCCTTGCTTCTTTACCAATCAAACGACCATTTCTACCGTCGTAATACTCAGGAAAATTATCAGTAATCAATCGTTTTTCTGCTACTTCTATTGCTCGTTGTGCTAATTCGACCCGACCTATTTTTTGTGCAGCAGCAGCAAACAACCAAAGTAAAACAGGCCAGTTACCGCCATTATGATAAGACCAAGGTGAATTTTTGGGATCACATCCTGTAACAACCCGCCATTCTAAACCAGTTAAAGCAGGAAAACAAATCTTCACGGGCATAAATCCGATTAAATCATACCAGCGTTGCTCGAATAAATCCATAATGCTATGTGATTCTTCTGGGCTTGCTAAAGAAACTATAATTGCTGTTAAGTTTCCTAAAGCAAAAAAGCGAAAATCCATCATCCCTGGTCCTAGATTTCCAGCTAAATACCCTCCACTTTCCGGCAACCAATTAGTTATCCAATCAGGAATAGATTCTGCAAAAATATTAAATTTGTTAGCAACTTCTTTACCAAACTCGTTGCTTTGATAGCGGTAAATTTCGTTGATGCGCTGAAGGTCTATCCAGTAATATTGACGTACATGATAATTTAAAGCATTCAATCTTTGGGCAACACGATAGAGATAATGTTTACTCGCTTCATCTGAAGGTAAAACTAATTCTTGCGCCGCGCGTAATGCTGCAAAAAATAATACTTGGATTTCTAGAGGATGTCCTGAAACTCCCATCCTACGGTCAATCATAAAGGCGCCATCAGGAACTAACAGCGTGGGAAACATATCAAACCGATGTGCCAAGCATAAATCGAGAATGAGTTTTATTGCATTTTGATACCTTTTTTGATGGGCAAAAGAAAAATCGCCTGTTACCTTACAATATGCCCTTAGTAAGAGAACCCACCATAAACAAGAATCAACAGGAGGAACGCGCGCGATAGCATGTTCTCCAAAATCAGCTTCTATAAATTCTTTATCACCATTAGATATGACTTTAAAGCTTGCAGGCATTAGACCCGGTCCAGGCTGAAAAAAGTCCATCTCTTTATGATGGCTTTGCATCTTCAAAGTGATATTCAAGAAGTTACGCACAATATCTGTTTTGCCATGCATTAAAAGTAATAATGCCGATGACACAAAATCGCGAATAAAACACTGGTCATAGTTAAGCGCTGTTACATTTGGGTCTTGAGCAGCAACATTCCCAATCGGATATCCTTCATAATAAATAGTGGCTTTTTCTAAAACTTTCCAGCATTCATCTAGCCAATCCTGATGAGCAGTAGTTGTAAAATTCATAATTATAACAATATTAAATTCACGTTAAAGGATTTGTCGCATTATCAAGCTTTATTCAACTATTTTTCCTTCGTTATGTTTTTTTTAATATAGCACTTACAGAGATAATCACATTCATACTTTTGATAGAAGCTTTATTCACCCACGGTTTTATATGTTAATATAAATATGCACGTGTAGTTATTCTTGCGTAGTTTTAATGTATTCGTAATTGTTTAACAGACATGCTCATCCATGTAAAATACAAGCGTTAATTTATTAGCTCTTGAGTACGGATTTTTTTTACTAAAGATAATCCCTCGAAGCTTTTGCTACACGGTAGCGTTTAAATTAATCTTCATGAAAATCAAGTGTAGTGAGGCGCCGTTCAAAATCGTGAAGTACCGTAATTATAACTATTACTTGGTGTATGAGATAACAAGAAATAACAAAACTGCTCTGCTATGCTATGAAACGGTTCTGGTAAAGAGCTAATAATTTTAGTTTTGTATCAAATAGATAACAAATCGCTCCCTTTATTTATAGGTCATTCAAAAAACCGACCTCGAAGTACAGGGTAAATTATTGTGGAAATTAACTATCGCGCACAGGCGGCTATCAAAAAACCTATGTCTAATTGGTATAAACATTCACAATTAATTTATCTGCAAGCCGAGCAGCAAACCCAAAAATCTGGAATGCAGGTAGCTGTTGATGTTGGAAATAGGCTGATCAAATATCGTACAGGGCAAGGAGTTGTCAAAGTTTTTTCGTCGTGGCATAAAGATTTAGAAGAATGGGATACGCCCAAACCAGACGAAAATTCAGCGATCATTACTTACTTGGGAGGAGATAATCCTGCATTAGTAGATAATAGCTGGGCTGTGGGAACAGTGGCTCAAGATTTAGGAGGAATGCCTACTTACGAATCAGAAAAAGCATTTTTGGCGCCGAAGTTGGTTTTAGCAATGATTGATCCCCAACCCGGAGTCAGTGAGTTAACCGTCAACCGTCTTGTTTGTTCTCTACCTAACGATTTACAAACAGACAAAGTTGAGCTTTTGATTCAAGGATTAATTGGAAACCACCATATTATCCGCAATGGTCAATCTCTAAATATAGAAATTCGCTCTGTAGAAGTTCAACCCGAAACCTTGGGAGCATATAAATATGCTTTGGCAAATAGATTATTTAATTTCGATACAAGAAATTCAACAAATAACCCCCGCTTTACCCCCTGCTCCCGCTCCTACTTCTACTCCTATTCAACATTATCCCGAACACAGTATTAATTTACCTAAAGACCCAGGTAAAGGATTAAAGCCAATTCAACTCTGAGCTTCTCTTCTCTATGTACTCGATAGTAAGGTGGGCAGTGCCCACCTTACAAATTAAGGACGAACCCACTAGTAGTCATTAATTTTGGGGTGTTGGAAAAACGAACCGCAAAGGACGCAAAGGGCGCAAAGGAAGAAAAAACAATAAAGAACACACCATAACTATCGTTAGTACGGAACATTGAAATTGGTGTATTACGGCGCCTAATTCGCAAATTAACCATCCGTTACATCCGTTGCCAATGCTACGGGTTTTTAATATTACCTGAGTGTAGCCCGCATTCTTTCTGAGTAGCTTCTTCCCACCACCAGCGACCTTCGCGTTCGTGTTGGTTTGGTAACACTGCTCTTGTACAGGGTTCACAGCCAATGCTAATAAACCCGCGTTCGTGAAGTTTGTTGTACGGTACTCCCAACGCGCGGATATATTCCCATACTTGTGCAGAAGACCAGTTTGCTAGGGGGTTAAACTTGATTAATTCATGGTCTGGAGTTGAGAAAGCGCCATCAACTTCGATAACAGGTATGCCATTGCGAGTACCGGGACTTTGGTCTTTACGCTGACCTGTTATCCACGCATCAAGGGTATTAAGTTTACGACGCAGTGGTCTAACTTTGCGTATACCGCAGCATTCCTTATGACCGTCCTGATAAAAACTGAACATTCCCTTTTCTTCGACTAACGCTTGCACTTCGGCTGCATCCGGGAACATGACTTCTATTTTAATACCGTAATGCTTCCTTACTTCCTCCAAAAATTGATATGTTTCTGGATGCAAACGCGCGGTGTCTAAAGTAAAAACACGGAAGTCTTTAGTGATTTTTGAAGCAATATCAATTAACACCACATCCTCGGCGCCGCTGAAAGAAATCGCGATATTATCGAAACTTTCAAGGGCAAATTTGAGTATTTCCCGTGGTGATTTTTGACTGTACTCAGCTTCGAGTGCTGCAACATCAAATTTAATCTGAGCGGCTACCATGCTTTAATTTTCCTCTCTCTAACCCTGATTCTACCTTTGTTTGGCGGCACTTGCTCATGCGATAAACCGAATCGGGATACAAGGTGCCTTTGTAACATGAAATGGTATTTTAGACGATGTTGATTGTATTTGGTTTAATATGGCTACTACTGGACGAATGTTGCTGTCACATAACTTTGATTTTTCTGATTCGGTTATTCCCCCATTGAGTCGCGAGGAATTTACACAGGTATTTATCGATGGGCTAGGCGCCGTTGCTCACTGCCGTTTGGTAAATAATCCGCATTGGATTGTTGAAGTATTATTCGATACTAGTAAACATTCTCCAGCACAAATAGGGGAACTTTGCGCTCAATCATTAGTGAATCTACGTCGCAATCAAATTAAAGATGGTCAATTACCGCATACTTTGATATTAGGCGGTATAAAAACAACACCACCAATGAGTAGTTCGCCAGATTCGTTACAACCAGGAGAATGGGGAGTTGATGTAGTGGAGACGAGTGACGCTGATAGATTTTTACAGGGTATTGGCTGGGATGCCACTATTGCCACGAAGGCGCCGGAGGATGTATTTAAAGTCGAAGTTAAAGATAATTAGTAAACTGTACGTTGTTTAACTAATTTACTATATCATCTATTCAACTACTGACACTCGTAATAAGCACTTCAGTGCTTAAATACAAGCACTGAAGTCTTACTACGGGCAATAAAAAACAGATTTGAAAATGAAAAAAAATTTTATGTTTAGTTCGGAGTCTGTAACTGAAGGACACCCGGACAAGCTTTGTGACCAAATTAGCGATGCAATAGTTGATAAATTTTTACAGCGTGACCCTTATTCAAGAGTTGTTGCAGAGTGTGCAGTTGCAACATCAATTGTATTTATTGCTGCTAGATTTGAATCTGATGCTGTTGTTGATTTTACTAAGATAGCTCGCCAAGTTATCAAACAAGTTGGTTACAATGACCCTGATTTTAATGCCAACACTTGCAGTATTATTACGACTTTGAAAGAATTACCTTCTAGTGGTTATCGATATTGGGACGCGCGTCAGTTATCGGATGAAGAGTTAGATTTAATACCTGTAAGAGACCAAGTAACAGTTTTTGGGTTTGCTTGTAATCAAACTGCGACTTTAATGCCTTTACCGATTTGTTTGGCGCATAGTTTAGCACGTAGATTGACAGCAGTACGTAATGAGAAGATATTACCCTACATTGCTCCTGACGGTAAAACTCAAGTTGGAATTGAATATAGCGACCGCAAACCTCACCGTATTCACAGTATCTCTGTTTTAGCCAGTTATAATCAACTATCAGGTCAGGCGCCACAAATTGCTAAACTTCAGCAAGAAATCAGAGAAACTGTCATTGATAATGTTTTTAAAGACGAAGATATTAAGCCCGATGATAATACTCGTATTTTCATCGATTTTGACCAGTCTTTCACGATTGGTGGACCATCAGTACATTCGGGTTTAACGGGTCGGAAAAACGCTATCGATACTTATGGCGAGTATTCACGCCATAGCGGCGCCGCATTAAGCGGTAAAGACCCAACCCGTATCGACCGAGTTGGAGCATACGCCGCACGTTACGCTGCAAAAAATATCGTTGCTGCTCAACTCGCCTCTGAATGCGAAGTACAAGTGACTTACTCAATGGGACTCGCGCGTCCAGTTAGTGTCCAGGTTGAAACTTTCGGGACTGGGAAAATACCCGATGCTGATATCGCTGGACTTATAGAAGAACACTTCGACTTCCGCTTAGGTGGTATTATTCGCAAATTTAACCTGCGCGCGCTACCTGCAATTATAGATGGCGGTTTTTACCGTAAACTCGCCGTCTATGGTCACGTTGGTAGAAATGATTTAGGCAATTTACCTTGGGAACAAGTTGATATGATTTCCGTTTTGAAAAGGTAAACTCACAACCCCGATTTCTGCAAAAAAGTTTACATAACCAAAATTTAACTTTTCCTTATATTGGTGCTAAACTAAAATTTCACAGTTCAAGGGGGTAAAAACTCATGGCAACACTCAAAATCGTGCCTGACCTTGAAAATATCACTGAAGGTCTTAGTCTTCCGGGAATCATCGCGATAGTTGTTCTACCGCTAGCAATTCCCTTAGTAGCACGTTTTGGCAAATCTTTAACCAAAACAGCTATTAAAGGTGGAATCATCGCTTATGAAAAAAGTCAAGGATTGATTTCTGGAGTTGGCGAAGCCTTCGGGGGTATAGTCGCAGAAGCTAAAGCTGAATTAGCAGAGTCAAACGTCAGACAATTAGAAGGTAGATATAGTCGATAAGTTAGCTTATCTTGACTAATTATATATCAAAGCGTAATATCTCACGGTTACGCATTTTTCCATAACACAATTCAAAGTCCTTCAGCAACGCTGGTGACAGCAACAAAGTCAGAAATGTCATCACTTAATATAATTCTTTATTGTCCAAAAGGGACATTGATGCAAACAAGGTTTAATGCAGTAGTTTTAAAAATGAAAAAATTGACTCACTGCAAACCTTTGTTTCATCACCACATCAGTCCCTGGTATTCAAAGCAATACGTAATGTTGATATAGTTCGCTACATTAACGAACCGCAAAGAAAAAGATTTTTAACCATCAACTCATGATGCAATAAATCATGGGTAAATCTTCACATGCAAAAGGGGTGTGTTATGAACAATTTGTGCGAATTGGATGTAGAGCAAATACTGAAAAAACTTCACAGTAATGCGTCTAAAGGATTAACAACATCCGAAGCACACCTGCGTCTCAAAAAATACGGTAAGAATGAGTTAATTGAGCAGTTGCGCTCTCCAAAACAGATACTTTGGGAGCAGATGAGTGCAACGTTAGTAATTGTATTAATTGTTTCTGCTATAATCACCCCGTTTTTTGGAGATTATAAGGAAGCTGTAGGTATCATCGCGATGATTGTACTGATTTGCTGCTTGGGATTTACGCAAGAATACCGCGCGCAAAAAGCAATTATGACACTCAAAAAGCTAACAGTACCAAACGTCCAAGTGCTTCGCGATGGTTATATTCAAGAAATTTCCGCGCGTGACTTAGTACCAGGAGATATCATCCATCTCGAAACTGAAGATATTGTACCTGCTGATTGTCAAATTCTAGAAAGTCAAGATTTACGAATCGAAGAAAGTACAACCATCGGAATATCTGAAGCAGTTAATGAAGACGCGAAAATTATCTACAAAAGTTCAGTAGTTATAAGCGGACAAGCTAAAGCTATTGTGACTGCAACCGGAATGAATACCGAGTTTGCACGCTTTACTATTCGTACTGCTACACAACCTGAACCGACCTCGCTTCAACTTCGTTTAGCAAAACTTGGACGAACACTAACAATCGCCGTCATTAGTATTGTCGGAATAATTTTGATTTTGGGACTCATGCGAGGCGAAGACCCAAAATTAATGCTTCTGACGGCAGTTACTTTAGTTGTTGCTGCTTTACCTGAAGGTTTAACCGCAGTTGTCACAATTTCTCTTGCTCTCGGCGCCCGTTCTTTGCTTCAAAGGCGCACGTTAGTTCGTAACCTCGGCGCCGTTGAAAGACTTGGGGAAGTTACTATAATTGGTTCGGGAAAAACAGGTACGCTGACTGAAAATCAAATGAACGTTACCGTTCTTGATGTTGCTGGTTATCGTCTTGATTTTACAACTTATATTAATTCGTGTTCGTCCGAAGTCAAAGAACAAGCGTTAACATCACAACCTCCTGCTTTATCGCTTTTACTTGCAAGCAGTGCTTTGTGTAATGATGCGCTGCTCGAATTTTCACACAATGAACCTCGTTGCCACCATACTATTGGTAACCCAACAGAAGGCGCCATCTTAATGGCAGCAGCAGATTTAGGTATTTGGAAAGCTGACTTAGAGGCATCATTACCAAGATTAACGAAATTATTAAACGCTAGTAGTCAGACAATGACTACAATTCACAAATTTCCAAAACACTTATCTAAAGTACCTTTTGCCCTTGAAAGTGTATGGCGCCATCAGGAAGAACATACACCATTAATCGCTTTTAGCAAAGGTAAAGTTAGCAGCTTGCTTGATGTATCGACTCACATCTGGGTGAACGGACGAGTTAAACCGCTTAACGAACTTTGGCACCAACATATTAATAGTAGCTACAAACAACTCGCTAGAAATGGATTGCGTGTTATTGGTACAGCTTTTAAACCGTTACATTCAGAAGAAGAATGTAACGGTGTTGAAAGAGAGTTAATCTTTATTGGCTTAATTGGTATAAACGACCCAGTACGTTCTGAAGTTCGTAATGCTGTCGTCAACTGTCAGCGCGCGGGTATTCGCCCTATCATGATTACAGGCGACCATCCGCTTACAGCTTCTCACATTGCCAAAGAAGTCAATATTACAAATAACAACCGTGTAATTACTGGCAGTGAATTAGATAATTTATTGAATGAATCCTGTAGTGAATTAATCAGCGCGCTAGACGATGTATCTGTTTATGCTAAAGTTTCATCAGCCGATAAGCTAGCAATAGTTGAATGTTTACAGCGACGCGGACATGTTGTAGCGATGACAGGTGATGGAATTAATGATACTCCAACATTACGGGCAGCAGATATTGGAATAGCAATGGGAATACGCGGTACTGATGTTGCCAAGGAAGCTGCTGATATTGTGTTATTAGATGATAACTTCGCGAGTATTGTGGCGGCAGTTAAGCAAGGGCGAGTCATCTCTGATAATATTCGTAAATTCATTAAGTACCTGTTGAGTAGTAATATTGGCGAACTATTAGTAATGCTCGTTGCTCCTTTTTTGGGAATGCCACTACCTTTACTACCACTACAAATTCTTTGGATCAACCTTGCTACCGATGGTTTACCAGCTTTAGCTTTAAGTATGGAACCAGCAGAACATAATATCATGAGTCGTCTGCCATACCCACAGAATGAAAATATATTGAGTCGGGGTATGGGTAAAGACATTCTTTGGATAGGATTATTATTGGGCGCTGTCTCGCTTGGTACTGGTTATGTTTACTTTTCGATAGGCGCCGCGAACTGGCAAACAATGTTACTAACAGTTCTAACTTTCTCACAAATGGGCAACGCTTTAGCAATACGTTCAGAGCATAACTCACTGTTTGAAATAAAATTATCTTCTAACAAACCGCTACTAATGGCAGTTGGACTTACATTGATAATGCAGCTAGTTATCATGTATGTTCCGTTTTTCGCGCAAGTCTTCTCAACACCACCATTGTCTGCTGTTGATTTAATCGTATGCTTGGGTTTGAGCAGCATCGTATTTTGGGCTATAGAACTCAAAAAATGGTTCAGTCGGCGCCATCAACACCAATCTCAAAGCGAACTTGTAACTAATACGAGGTTCCGTGTGCTGGCTTTAACACGTGCGAAACGTCGCTATGGTAAGTCCAAGGGTAAAGTTAGGCGCCACGTAGGATAGGCGTCTCGCCTGTCCTACAATATAAAATTGCAGAAAGGGAGTTTGCTTGAAGTTAGACTTTATAGCGGCCTTTCTGCATTTGTGCGTAAGTAAATAAACCCATGAGTCTACCTATTATGACACTATGTAGCTATTGACTCCACCCAATTTCAGTTGATTTGATAAGCCATTTGCAATAAACGCATTGAAATGATGCAATAATTGCAATTGGATAAATATGTTACCAAAGCAAAATCCAAATCTTCTCATTGGTTAGTTGTTAATTGTTTAATGTTAATGGTTAATTGTTATTTATCTAGTCTCTATAATCTGTAGTATTATTTTCTGACCGATGAAAATTTTGACCGATAACCGAGTTCCCTTTCCACGCCCAATTGTGTACACAACCTATCGAGATAAGCTAGCCGAACTGGCTCGCTATGTGCCCGATATCCGTAGTATTAATGTAAAATCGCGACGCGAGGCAGACGGAATAATTTATACAGTTAATGAATGGCACGGTGGCGGTGAAATTCCATTGGCAGCAAGAGCATTACTAAGCGAGGAAATGCTGTCTTGGCTGGAATATGATACATGGAACGAGTCTAACTACACACTCGACTGGCGCCTTGAAACGCGCGCTTTTACCGAAGCTGTTTCTTGTATAGGTAAAAATACTTTTATTGAAGACGGTAACTCAACTATTATTCAAAGCCGAGGTGAACTCAAAATTGACCCAGAAAAGATTCATGGGGCACCTTCATTTCTTACAGGTCAAATAGCGCGCGTCGTCGAAGAATTTCTTGGTACTAAAATTCAACCGAGTTTGGTTCAAATGAGTGAGGGTGTACGTAAGTACCTAGAAAAAGTAGGCGTATGAACCGATAGTAGTCACTTGTAGCAAAATCTGTAACGACTGAATAATATTCAGTGTAAGCCGCGTAGATTAAGACAACAACATGACTAGCATAGTGTGAAGTGGCGGGCAATGTACTTTAAAGATCCACGTGATTATCAAATCCTGTTCCTTAGTTTGTTTCTAATATTGGGAATTGGCGCCAGAGATTGGTCACTGAGACCTCAATTAATTTGTGTAGCTATTGGCACATGTGTCGTTACACAATTATTGATGTCTTTTTTTAATGGAGACGAATCCAAAGTCGAGACATCAATAAAAAGTGCCTTAATTACCTCTTTAGGATTAAGTTTACTGCTGCGTGCAGACCATTGGACAACGATGGCAATTGCTGCAACTTGTGCTATTGCAAGCAAATTTGTTTTTAAAGTCGGTGAAAAGCACTTTTTTAACCCGGCCAACTTTGGCATTATTACAGCTTTAGTATTTACGAATGATGCTTGGGTATCACCTGGACAATGGGGTGAGGATTGGTGGTACGCAGTTCTTTTTGCTGGATGTGGGGGTCTGATTCTTAAGCGTGTTGGTCGTTGGGATACTACTGCTGCATTTTTAGGCGCCTATAGTTTACTCGAAGCTGGTCGTAATTTCTGGCTTGAATGGACTTGGGATGTATACTGGCACCGTTTGATGAGTGGGTCTTTACTATTATTTGCTTTATTCATGGTAACAGACCCTCGCTCAATACCCAATACTCGCATTGGTAGAATTATTTGGGCATTATCCATTGCTGTACTGACGTTTATCTTACGTAACTACTTTTATCTATCTACCGCAGTCTTCTGGGCATTATTTGCACTCGCACCAATAACTATATTATTTGACACTTGGTGGCAAGGGCGCCTTTTTAAGTGGAAAGTAGAAAGTGCCTCTTAAAGTAAAAAGTGCTGAGTGCTGAGTGCTGAGTAGGATACAACGTTCTTTACGAGCGCACTCATTACGAGCGTACTCATCACTTATCACTCAGCACTCAGCACTCAGCACTCAGCACTCAGCACTCATCACTCATCACTCAGCACTCATCACTCATCACTCATCACTCATCACTCATCACTCATCACTCATCACTCAGCACTCAGCACTCAGCACTCATCACTCAGCACTCAGCACTCTCAAGCTCTACTCTTCAAAAACCCGACTAAATTTTGTAAGAAAGAAGTACTAACTTTAAGTGGTTGTGATTTAGTCGCATTTTGAGTTGCTAAATAACCCTCAAAATCGTGTGAATACGATAGTAGCGGAACCTCTTCAACTAAACCAGCTACCATTAACCGGAAAGCAACTTGCTGGATAGTTGCAACGGGTTGATTAAGTTGAGATGCTAAAGCGTTTAAACTGACATTTCCATCAGCAAATTCCCATACCTGCCATTCGAGCGGGTGTAGATGAAGTTGCGGATTTGTTTGTATAATTCCTTCAATCGCAGAACTAGCTTCTGGCAAAGCATCTGCCAAAGCTGCCCAATTTTTTATGACTCGTAAAGCCATTAAAGCTACTTCGGTAGCGCGTAAACTAATGCCAGTCATTTCACTCTTTGGTAAAACTGCTTTACAATCAAGCTTGAATACACCCTTTTGAATTTCAAATAACTGTCTAACTTGCTGTAATTGGCTAGCGAACAACAGATTTAACTGCTCTGAGTTTAAAATCTCAAGGGTTTTGAGATATACACCTAGAGGAGTATCTGTCGCTGCTTGCAAACGAAGTCTTCTTAAAGTTTGTGCGTTTACCCAACCTCGCTGCACAATTTTCTCGATTAACCCTTGTCCATTCAATTTATTTGCCGCCGCAATCACACGTCCTTGTCGAAACCATATGTAATAGTACTGCGATTTCGAGCCAATAATTTTTAAGTTAGGTAAAGTGCAAACCGTTAAGCAACCGGACTTTCTTCCTTGGTCAATTAGCTGAAATAGTTCAGCTAAAGAAAAATCTGTGAAAGAACTAGATAAAGTCATTGTTTATAGCTACTGTATATAAATTTATACGAAGCTGCACCTTAATCATACTTGGCTCGCTACAAGTTTTTTTATAACTA
>NZ_JBXXZH010000028.1:0-59978 GCF_059640475.1 Calothrix sp. CBUCES-K 9914 | reverse complement strand
TGAGAGAGATAAACCTTGGTCGTCATTTGTGTCGGTTGTATTCGCACCATTTCCAACTAAGGCACTAATATTGTTGCCGCTAAAGCTAATTTGGTTTGCGTTTTTAGTGAAGGTTAATGCGGCACCAAAAATTCTTGCATTGTTACCAGCCGCAAATTCAAACGAATTAATAGTAACGTTGGTGCTGGTATTATTACCACTTGCGTTAACACCCTTAGCATCAAGGACTAAACCATTTACACCAACAAGTGCGGCGTTGGCATTAGTTAAGTTGTAATCATAAGTTTTATCGCTGTTAAGAATAACACTTAATCCTGCACCTGAGAGAGATAAACCTTGGTCGTCATTTGTGTCGGTTGTATTCGCACCATTTCCAACTAAGGCGCTAATATTATTGCCACTGAAGCTAATTTGATTTGCGTTCTTGGTAAAGGTTAATGCGGCGCCAGAGATTCTTGCGTTGTTACCAGCAGCAAATTCAAAGGAATTTATATTAACGTTGGTGCTGGCATTATCACCAGTTGCACTGACTCCTTTCGCATCAAGAGTAAGTCCTGTTACACCAACGAGTGCGGCATTCGCATTTGTGAGATTGTAGCTATAAGTTTTATCGCTGTTAAGAATAACACTAAGTCCGGCACCTGAGAGGGATAATCCTTGGTCGTCGCTTATGTCGGTTGTGTTGGCACCATTTCCAACTAACGCATTAATATTGCTGCCACTAAAGCTAAGAGAGTTCGCGTTCTTGGTAAAGGTAAGCGTGTTACCAGAAATTCGTGCGTTGTTGCCAGCAGCGAAGGCAAACTCACCAATATTGACATTGGTATTGGTATTGTCACCGCTTGCATTAACTGCTTTCGCGTCAAGGGTCAGTCCTGTTACACCAACAAGTGCGGCGTTTCCATTGCTGAGATTATAGGTGTAAGTTTTGTCAGTATTGAGGTTAACATCAAGTGCTGCACCCGATAAAGACAATCCTTGGTCATCGCTTGTATCAGTGGTACTGGCGCCGTTACCAACTAAGGCACTAATACTGCTACCACTGAAGCTAATTTGGCTACTGTTTTTAGTAAAGGTAAGCGCATTACCAGAAATTATGGCGTTATTACCAACACCCAAAGCAAATTTACCAATACTAACATCGGTGCTGTTTTGGCTACCTTTTGCAGAAACTTTCTCGGTACTTAAAGTTAGTCCAGTTACACCAACAATTGCAGCATTCGCGTCTGTGAGGTCATAACTATAAGTCTTGTCAGCATTAACAGTAACACTGAGTGCTGCACCTGATAAAGATAACCCTTGGTCATCGTTGATATCGATAGTGTTGGCGCCATTACCAACTAAGGCATTAATATTACTACCACCAAAGCTAATTTGATTTGCGTTCTTTGTAAAGGTAAGCGCATCACCAGAAATTATGGCGTTATTAACAACACCCAAAGCAAATTTACCAATATTGACATCAGTGCTGTCTTGGCTACCTTTTGCAGAAACTTTCTCAGTATTTAAAGTTAGTCCAGTAACACCAACAAGTACAGCCGAGGCATTTATGAGGTCATATTTATAAGTCTTGTCAGTTTTGAGATTAACGCTAAGTGTTGCACCAGACAGAGACAATCCTTGGTCATCATTTACATCAATAGTATTGGCGCCATTACCAACTAAGGCATTAATATTACTACCACCAAAGCTAATTTGACTACTGTCTTTAGTAAAGGTAAGCGCGTCACCAGAAATGCGTGCGTTACTACCAACAGCTAAAGCAAACCCACCAATCTTAACTTCGGTGCTGGTTTGAGTACCTGTTGCAAAAACGTTGTCAGTATTTAATGTGAGTCCATTAATACCACGAGTTAAAACCTTACCATTGCTAAGTGTGTAGCTATAGGTTTTATCTGGGTTTATTAGTATATCAACGTTAGCGTTGCTAATTTCTAATCCGACATCATCGCTCAAATCTGGAGTATCTGCACCATACCCAACAAATGTTGATATATTTTTGCCGCTGAAAGAAATAGTTTTATCGGCGCCATCTTTTTGAAGTTTAAAATCTATAGATTCACCGCTAAGTTTTAGAAGACCGCCTAAATCTAGCTTGGCGTTACCTAGACTCAAGTTAAAACTATTACTAATATTATCGCCTTTGGCACTAATTGCATTAGTAGATAGAGCAAGTCCACTTATACCAACGACTTCAAAATTGGCGTTATTTAACTCGTAGTTGTAAGATTTATCAGAATTAAGTTTCAGGTCAAAATTAGCTTGACTGAGTTTTATACCAATATCATCACTTGTATCTGGAGTATCTCCACCACGACCAGCAAAGGTGGAGATATTTTTACCAGTAATTTCAGTCTTACCGTTGACTTGCTCGAAAGTAAAGCCACCCGACAGTCCAACTAAACCTGCAACATTTAAATTAGCTGTACCATTAATTTGTGTAATATTATCGGGATTAACATATTTTAAGGAAATTTCACCACCAGAAGTAGTAATTGTTTCATCTACAGCTTTACCAGTACGGTTAAGTTGAACAGCTAAGTTTCCGCTTAACTCTAAACTATTAACTCCAACTATAGATGCTGCCCCTTCTCCTGTTAGGGCATATCCCATCTTCGCTTGTTGTGCGTTTTCTAAACTATAGTCAATAGTTTTGTAGAGCGCTAAACCAAGATTTGTATTGCTAATCTTGATACCAGTCTCCTGTTGAGTACCATAACCAGTACCCATAAAAGCATAACCGTTGCTAATACCCGCTAGGAATTTAGCGCTTACTGATTGCTGTTCGTCGTAGTTAAAAGTTGTATTACGTAATACAACCTTGCGACCTGCATTAATAGTGTCAGCAGTAGCAGTTGGATTATTAATGGAGGTTGTATCGCCTGTAGTTAACGTTACGTTTATGCCAAGGTCATTACTTAGACGCTGTGCTAATGCAACCGCTTGAGTTTGACGCTTGAGGGCAGTATTATTATCAGCGTCAAATTCAAATTTTTCACGTACAAATCGATGATTCCCGGCGCCACCTGCTGCTGTTATATCGATTACTTTTCCGCCAGGTGTTGCTGCCAATTGAATAGCATCACCATTCTTTTTGACTACATAATAAGTAGCACCATCTTGTAGACCACCAATAGCCTGCGAATTACCAGTAAAGTACTGTACAGCCTCACCTAAGAGTAAATTTGTTGATGTAGGTAAGATTATCTCATCGGTGTCAACATTTACTTTGATATTGTTTTGTGGTGCAAACGCGGCGCCTGTTTGAACAAAGCGATGATTTCCTTTGCCATCGCTGGTAATATCGATTACAGTACCACCATTAGTTGCGCTCAACTTAATAGCCGTGGCGCTTACTTGTTTGACGTAATAAGTATTACCATTGGTCAAACCGCCAATTGCGGTATCTCCTGCATTCAACTCATAGCGAACTTGGGCACCATCAATTAAACCATGTGGAGATTCAAACAATATTTCATCATTTTGTAGATTTACCCTTTGTTCTCCACCAGATGGAAAACTCCAGGTAGGCATTATCCGGAAAGCTGTACCATTGCCTGGATTTGCTAATGCAATAAAACGATTATTTTCTAAATCCTCAACAGTTCTAGCAAATTGCAGGTTTCCTTTCGCTGTCACCTTAACGTAGTAAATATTTTGATGCGCGACGCTATAAACTTGAGGTTCTGCTGAGTACGGAACAGCTGTTAGTCCAGTAATTGGTGAGCTTGGGTAAGCTGCATTTGGGTCTAACTGCAACATTACAGCCTGTCCAGTCATAAGACCGTGGCTGTAATTAAGCTTAATAGTAGTTTTATTGACAAAAGAAATATCTGATTTTTGGTGGAAGTCTAAAAGTTGACGGTCTTCAACACCATTTATATAACGTTCAACAAGTGTTAGCGTTTGCTCTCCTGTACCAGCACTAGTCAGATTTAAAGCGCGATTTTTTAGTGCGTCATTACGAGTTTTTGCTAGCGCAATTGTGGTATTGCTAACTTTAATAACATAATATGTATATACTTCTGTACTAGTGTTTAACGAATCAAAAGTACCGCCAACAGGGTCGCCATCAACAGGGTCGTAGTACTGAACTTTATCGCCTGTTTGTAAATAATAGGCGCCTGCAAAAGTAATTGTATCCTTGGTAATATCAACGCTGCTTGGTTCGTTTTGCGTATTGAAACTGAGAACCTGATTTAAAGTATGTACACCATTACTGTCAGTTGTTAAATCAACTACCGTGTTACCTTCGAGATAGCGCAAGCGTACAGCAGTAGGACTAATAACTTCTACTGTATACTGTTTGCCGTTTTCTAATCCTCCAATCGCTTGATTTTGCCCAGCTTCGTATTCGACTCGACTACCGTCAGTTAGTCCGTGGGGCTGATTAAATAAAATCAGGTCTTGCTTGATGTCAACATTAACAGTGTTGGTGGCGGCGAAATCAATGAAAGAGCGTAATTGGTGGGTACCACTACCAGCACTAGTTAAATCAATTGCATTTCCACCCTCGGAAGTAGCAAGTTGGATAGTCTGATTGTTAACAGCAATAACAAAATATTCTTGACCTTCAACTAAACCACCAATTACTTGATTGCCACTACCTGCACTGTAGAGAACTTTCTGCCCAGTAACAAAGCTATGAGGTTTATCTAAAATTAGATAATCGCGCTGAACATCAACTCGGTCTTCATTAAAGGCAAAGCTATCTATTACAGCATTTATAGATTTAACTGTGGATTTAGCTTCTAAGCGCGCTTTTTCAGCAGCAAGTTTGGAACGCAGTTCTTGGTATAAAGCTTCGCTGATAGTAGTTTGATGCTTATCTAAGTTGAAAGTGTTAGCTGCAATATTTGAACTTTGATTTGTGGCGCCTGGAGTTTCACCGTTGAACCACTCCATCGAGAATTGACCACCAAAAGCAAGATTGCCTGTAACATTGGCATTAACTAAACCTTCAACACGCAGTTGGTTTTTTTGTTCTTCTGTAAAGTTGACATTAACAGAGCTACCATCGCCTAATCCAATTGTTTCATTAACAGCTTTACCAGTGCGGTTAATACGGACAGCCAACTCGCCTTCTAACGTTAAATCTTGGACACCAACTAATCCGGCTTTACCGCTAGCAATTAAAGCATAGTTTTTCTCACCGTCTTTGTATACAACTAGTCCTAATTTGCCATCGGTTAATTTAATACCTGATTCTTGGGCAGTACCACCACCAACTCCTACAAATGCTTGAATATTTTTAGCAGCTATACGTAGAGGTTCTGTAAGGTTTTCTGATGGGTCATATGCTAGACCTTCACCTTTGATATAACCTACGTCTTTTAATCCCAGTTCAAAGCTACCTGTTTTTACAGTAGTTTGATCTTTGTTTCCTGTGACATCAACTTGATTAACTTCTAAACTGACTCCATCAACACCAACTAACGCACCGTTAGCTTGGTTGATTGTATAGTTATAATTCTGATTATTTTGAACATTAACATTAAACGTTGCATTTTTAATCGAGATTCCAATATCATCGGCAGCAGTTTCAGTATTTGCACCATAGCCAATCAAAGCAGAAGCATTAACTGCACTAATATCTATAGTACCATTTTCGATCTTGAGCGAAAGTGCATCACCCTTTACCCCTGCAACCGAAGCTAAAGCTAATTCAAAAGCTTTTGTATTGATAGAAAGCTTATCTTTCTCACCGATAAGCTTGGCAGAGTCAACATCTAAACTAAATCCAGGAATACCGCGCGTTTCAATGGCGCCAGTTTCTAGATTATAAGTATATTTACTATCCGCATTCAGTAATAATTCTAAGTCAGCATCGCTAATAATAAAGCCAATATCATCACTTTCTTGACTACTACCCGCCCCATAACCAGCGAAGGCAGATAAGTTTTGTCCTTTGAAAGTAATATTTTTATCTGCGCCAACTTTTTCGACTACAAATTCAATGTCAGTACCACTGAGTTTGATCAGATTGCCTAAACCTAGCTTCCCGCTATTCAGCTTAAAATTAATATTATCCTGATTACCTTGAGCTAGTATTGAACTAGCAGAAACTTCTAATCCAGTAATTCCACGGCTTTCTACTAAGTCGCTACTTAAGTTGTAGTTATAAGTATTATTTTTATTCAGTAATAACTCAAAATCAGCATTACTAATTACCAATCCAATATCATCATTTTGCTGGTTATTTCCTGCTCCATAGCCAGCAAATGCTGATAGATTTTTACCACTAAACAAAACTGTTTGATTGGCACCAGTTCCGTTCAAATTAAGTTCGATCAGGGCACCACTAAGGTAAGTAAGACTACCTAAACCTAAGAAGGCATCTTCAAGTTTAAGGCTAAAATTACTCGACTCGTTCCCGCTTGCGTTTACATTATTAGCTTCAACAGTAAACCCATCAATACCACGAACGGAAATATCAGCATTATTTAGATTGTAGGTATAAGTATTATCTGCATTTATACTTAAATTCAAATCAGCATTGCTGATAAGTAAACCGCTATCGTCACTAGTGGTGCTAGTGCCTTTTTTATCGCCAACAAACGCAGATAAATCTTCACCTACTAACGAGATGGTACTGTCTGCACCTGCTTTCTCTACCTTAAATTCTAGAGAAGCGCCGCTGAAACTAACAGCGTTAGCTAAACCAACTTCAGCGTTGGTAAAGCTAAGACTGAAACTATTACTTGTATTATTACCTGTTGCATTTACAGTATCAGCAGACAAGCTTAATCTGTCAGTACCGCGAACAGCAACCGCGCCACTATTTAAATTGTAAGTATAACTTTTATCAGCTTTTAACTGTAATTCAAAATTAGCGTTGTTAATCTCTAATCCAATATCATCAACGCGACTGTTAGAGTCGGCGCCATAACCAGCAAAAGCAGACGCATTAGTAGCGTTTAAGCTAATCTGACTACCGTTGTTATTTTGAACAGTGACATCAAGAGTGGCGCCGCTTAATTGAGCAAGACTATCTATACCAAACGAGTAATTACTTAGTTGTAGTGCGATGTTAGATGTATTACCTGTTGCTGTTACATTACCGACAGAAAGCGAAAGATTACCTAATCCATTTAAGGATGCACTACCATTCGTGATAGTATAACTGTAAGAAAGCCCGTCGATGGAAATATTAAAGTTAGCGTTAGTTATTGCTAGCCCAACATCATCAGATGTATCTTGGGTATTTGCTCCGTTACCAACGTTAGCTGATGCATTCGTGGTCGTAAATGAAAGCTGATTATTCTGTGAAGTGTAAACGAGACTGTCACCAGATAGACGAGTGACGCTACCAACTCCTAATTCATAATTTGTGAGTTCAACAGTCGTACCAGCCTCACTACCACTAGCTTTGGCATTGTCTATTGATAAAGTTAATCCTGCAACGTTAGTTAGGGCGCCTTGTCCTGACAAAGAATAAGTATAAGTTTTATCAGCATTTATACTTAATTCTAAATTGCCATTGTTAATATTTAAACCTTTATCATCGGCAGTATCACCAGTGCCAAGTCCTGTACCTACAAAGGAACTTATATTGGTGCCAGTTAATTTGAGTAATTCAGAGGTGTTATAAGCAACTGTAAAGTCACCGTTTAGTACAGAAGTGCCATCAAGCGTTAATTTAACTGTATTGAAATTAGGAAGACTTTGAGAACGCCATGCATCATAAATGCTTTGAACCGTCATGGATGTAGACAGTACATGACGATAATCACTCTTGATTACACTTGACTCAATCGAGCCTATTGAGTATTCGAGTTGCCAATCTCCACCTAATACCGATGAACCAGTTAAATCATCGGATGCAGCAACATCGGCGCCTGTAAGTTGGCTAAATTGACGAACAAATTCTTTTCCGTCTTCATGGGAAGCAACATCACATCCATAGATCAGAATATCTGCTGCATCAGTCAGCGATGAACTCCATGCTTGAATTTGCGGCGCGTACTGCCCTAAATTATTGTTAGTTAGTGAAGTCGTTCCCAACTGTAACTTTGCATCTTCACCGTGGGAAACGATATGAACGCTACTAATATTTTGGCGTGAGCTTAATAATTGACTTATTTGGGCTATCCCATCAAGATTACCATCAAGCAGAACCACTTCAGCAAATGGATTTATTGAAGCAACGATTTGTTGGTAATCCTTAACTCCTGCATCAATAAAGATAATTTCACTCTTGTATGTAAATAAATTAGCTGCTGGATTTATCAATGAATCCCCAGCAGTAACATTACCAACAATCACACCATCCTGATTCAGCGATAAAATATCTCTATCAAAGCTACTGAGCAGTGATTTTTTTTCTAACGTGTAAATAGGATTTATTCCAAATCCTTCCACTAATCCAAGTTGAGATGGCTCTAAAGGTATTGGCGCCAAGGGTGAACTTACACCCTCATACAAATGATTTGATGCTGGAATACCTAATAGTGATGATTCAGCTTCTAGAGGTAATGGTTGAATTGGCTGATTTTGAGCTTCAAAGATGGGGTTATTTTTGTTAGTATCCATTGCTGTAATCGATTTCTTAATAAAACTTGGTGTTTAAACTATCGTGATATCTACGTGCTAAATGCTTTATGAATGAGTCTTAAATTTCTTCTCTTGCAATATTTGCCTCTTAGAACAATAGTTCTTAGAGGCTTAAATGCATGAATATTGGTAAAAAACCTGATTATTTAAAATTGACGAGAATCAACCAATTTGAAGGATGCAGATTCCCGACAACGCAGTGAAGCGCGTCAGGAATCTGTCTTGTTTGTTATTTAGTAGTTCTGCATTAAACTCGACTTAGAGCAGCAAATTCTTCACTCAGAGTAGTAGTAGATGCTTCTAATTGAGCTTGGTCTGCTTGTGGTCTTGACTCTTGTTCTGTTGCCATACTTACAGACTCATCTTCAGGAACTTCTAGATTGAGAATAGTTGTAGGGGCATTGCTCAGAAACTGAACCCCACCAGCTACTTCACGGTATGGACGGTTTAAGAGGTAGTTCAACAATGCGTCGCGTTGCTGCTCTGTTACCAAGTATACCTTTTGTTGAACCTTTGACATAATCTATCTATCCTTTTTTAATTCACTAAATTGTTGGGTGAGGCTTGACTCATGAATTGTCTTAAACAAATCTAGTATTTCACTACTTAGATTATTCTGTAATCAGTGAAACAACTTATTTACTGAGTTTTCAGTAATATACTTAAGATACAAGTATCAAAAAAATGGCTACTTAAGTAATAATATGTACATCTAAGATTTTATATCATGTCCGGTTGCTTGCCTATAATGCCCAACAATGTAGAGACGCGATTAATCGCGTCTCTACAAGGATTTTATTATGGTTATGTACCCGGACATGATATTAGAAACGATTTGAGAACTCTGACAACTTTTGTGTGCGTCGGATTTATAGACACCATAAATTCCCGGCTTCTAGGAGAAAACGGGAATAAGTAAATAGTATTAATAATCTAATAACAGTAATGTTAAGCAGGACTAAAAACTGCGTACTGCTCTGGAGCAGAAGGCACCATTTCTAGCTTAGATTCTTGTTCTTCTCTTACTGAAGATTCTTGTTGTTCTGGCATACCGATAGATTCTTCTTCAGGAACTTCCAAGTTGAGAACAGTTGTAGGTGCGTTAGTCAAAAACTGAACTCCACCTGCAACTTCACGGTATGGACGGTTTAAGAGGTAGTTCAGTAATGCGTCGCGCTGTTGCTCACTAACCAAATAGACTTTCTGTTTAACCTTTGCCATTGGATTTTGTTGTTATTTTCTTTACAAACTTACTCGTAGTAGAAAAAGCGTTAACGTAACACATTTTCCATTAAGTTAAGTATTTCACCACCTTTACAGCTATGACATCCGAAACATTACGTAAATATCTACCAGTAGACACATGTAGCCGCGATAATCCTATTTGTTAATAAAAGACTTGCTAAATAATAATTCTACCCAAAGTTGAGCATCGTCGGCATCGCGCAGGTAAATACTGTCTCGCCTGTTAATTCTTAAATTGTACTTATAACAATAAGCACATAAATATTTACACTATTAATTGCAAGAATACTCGTAATTAATTTGGCTAAATTTAAGATTGCATAAACCTTTTAGTTATTAACCATTTTATCAGTATTTACCTTGATGCCAAAAGCATTTATTGTAATAAAAGTGTAAATTACGTAAATACACTCTACATAATTATTGAAACAGTAAAATATAATTTTATTCGAGTTTGTTTTCATGCTAATTATCTTTAAATATACAGATTATTGATTAGCTTGCTTAACTATGATATTTCATTAAGCCAGCTAACATTGAGATAAGATGCAACTTGAAGTTAAATTAGTACCCTACCCACATTGTCACACACATTTTTGTTCAAAAACAGACTATATGCTAGTTAACATATCTTATTTTCGACATATCGCACTACTTATATTGTTAGTAAGTGTAATCATATTTGGTCAGCCAGAAGTCGCAAGGGCAGAAACTAAAACATCACCAGAGAAATGTAGTTTAGGTATATATATAACTTCGCTGCACGACTTAAACCTATCAGATAAGTCATTTGGTTCAGTATTTTGGCTGTGGAGTAATTGTCCTTCCAAAGATGCTGAACCTTTAAAAGTAGATATTGTAAATGCAAAAAGCAGTGATAATACCTTAGATTCCACTGAAAAAAAGGGTAATGTTTACTGGGAGCAGCACAAGACAAATGCTGTTTTACGTCATAATTGGAACATTAAGAACTTTCCTTTTGACCGCCAAAAATTAGAAATGGAATTTGAGCATAACCTTTCTGATATTAATAAGTTAGTATATGTACCAGATACAGCTAACTCTAGCTACAATCATAAAATAAATTTGCCTGGATTTCGGATTACTGATTTTAAGATTCAAGAGAATAAGTTTAAATATCCTACAAACTTTGGAGACCCAGAATCTAAAGGTAGTAGCACTTATTCCCGTATAATTGTCACTATTAAAATAGTAAGAAATGGTCTAATGGATTTCTTGAAGCTTAACACTACTACTTATATCGCCTTTGGCCTATCATTTATATCATTCTTTCTAAACCCCGCACCTTCTGATATATTTAGTACACGTATCAGTTTACTTGTTGGTTGTTTGTTTGCGGTTGTAATTAATATGCAATCTTCAGAGGCGATGTTAGGTCGTACAAGTGGATTAACATTAGTTGATGCAATTCACATTTCTACTTTAATGTATATTTTAACGGCTGTTGCTGTAACTGTTGCAGCGCATATATATCATCAGAATGGATACCAAAAGTTTTCAATACTGATTAATGGTCGTGTACGTAATCTTTTGAGTATCTCATTTGTTTGTGTCAATATCCTTATGATTATATCTGCTGCTTTTAAATAATCATAAATGCATCACACAAATTTTTGAGGGCAGGTTTCCCCGCCCTTATATTATCTATATCGTTATCTACTGAACCTACGCTAGACTTTTAGCGCACATTTTTCAAACTTTCAACACTTGAGTTAAACATATCCGCAAATATACTCATCACTGTTCGATCTCTAATCTTGATATTAGTACTTACTCCCATACCTGACTGCAATGCAATATTACGTTCGTTTACCTTTAACTGTTGAGTTTGGAGTTCGACTTTTGCAGGGAATCTATAGAATGGATAAATTTGGTCGGGAGGTAGTGCGTCTGACCCAATAGATACGAGTTTACCTTTGATATCACCAAATTCGCTAAAGGGGAATGATTCAATTCTGACATCAACTGTCATTCCCTCTTTAACAAAACCAATATCTTTGTTGGTAATAAAAACTTTAGCGATAAGTTTATCTGTAGGAACTACTTTCAAAATTGGTTCACTGCCAGTGACTACAAACCCTGAAGATTTTGCCTTCAGTTCAAAAATTGTGCCATTGACAGGCGCCGTTATTACTTGGTACTTAAGGTTCATTTTAGCTTGACTGATTTGCGAGTCAATTTCTGCCATACGTTTGCTATTCTCGACTATTGATTTATTCATTTGACTGTCAATTTCGGCGATACGTTTGGCATTTTCAGCAATTCGGTCGAGCCAATCTTTACGGGAAATAGCTTGTGTGTTTAATAACTTCGCTTTTCCCTCGGCAATTTCTGCTTGTAGTTTAAATTTTTCTTTGATCAATTGGTCGAGTTGAGATTGAGCGTTTCGCACTTCCTCTTGTTGTTTGAGGAATTGGAGTTGCGATATGGCGCCTTGTTTTGCTAGTCCCGAAATACTATTTAATATTCCCTGATTCATTTTCAGGGTGTCTTTTGTGGAAACGATACGGATGTCGGTTTGCTCTAGCTGGCGCCGAAGTTGATCGATTTGTAAAGAAGCTGCTTCAACTCGTGCATCTAATTCGATTTGGTTTCCGGTAATGCGTTCGCGTTGTTCAACAGTTAGTTTACCTGTTGCAACACCATTAAGCTGGCTACGGTAAACTTGATTTTCCGCAACTAATGCAGCGCGACTTTTTGTTAAATCAAGTATTGACGCAGGAAGTAGCAGGGTTGATGAATTAACTGATTCTCCACGTAATTGTGCAGTATAAAATTGGTTTTCTTGAGCAAGAGATGTGCGGATTTTTTGTAATGATTCTAATTGTGCTTTTGCGGTTGTGTTGTCAAGCACAATCAGTTTATCTCCCGCTTTGACTTGCTCGCCATCCTCAACAAATATATCTTTGACAACTCCACCAATAGGCGCCTGTATATCTTTAGTGGCGCCTGCTGGTTCGAGTTTTCCAGTAGCAGAAACAGCTTCTTCAATTTTTGCAATGTTAGCCCATATTACTGTACCAGTAATGGTAAGCATTAATCCCCATAATATCGCGCGCGACCACTTACGAGGTTGTTTTAATATTACGGGTTGCTCAAATTTGGGAACGTGTCTAATTGCAGAGCTTAGTGGTTTTTGTTTGATTTCTTCCGAATTTTGTGGTAGTTTTGCCGTCAATTCTTGCATTGATATCGTATTTGTAGAATTGGCGTTACCGTTATTGTTGTTAGAATTCATAAGTTATTAATGTAGTTATTAGTGAAAATTGATCAAAGAGCGTATTAAACAGTTATTTTGCCTTCTGAAGCTTCTTGCTGTTGTGATAAGCAGTAATAAAGTCCTTTCATTCTCATTAATTCACTGTGTGTACCTTGTTCTGCAATCTTCCCTGCACTCATCATTAGAATGATGTCAGCATTTTGAATTGTGGCGAGACGATGGGTAATAAATAACACCGTGCGTCCATTGAATGCAATTTGTAGGTTTGAACACACCTGTTGTTCGGTTGCGTAGTCGAGTGCGCTAGTAGCTTCGTCAAGAATTAGCAACGGTGGATTTTGTAATATAGTGCGGGCAATTGCAATTCTTTGTTTTTGTCCACCAGATAAAGCAGAACCCCTTTCACCCACGCGCGTGTTATACCCATTGGGTAAGTTCATAATGAAGTCATGCGCGCAGGCAATTTTGGCAGCTTCTACAATTTCTTCGGGAGTTGCGTCGGGCATAGTCAAGGCGATATTTTCTTGGACTGTAGTATCAAATAGAAGAGTATCTTGCAGCACCATTCCGATTTGTTGACGCAGCGAGTATAACTCAACCTTGCCGATGTCATATCCATCAATCATAATTCTGCCAGCATCCAGTTCGTAGAGTCGAGGGATTAATTTTGTTAAAGTACTTTTACCGGCGCCACTCTGTCCAACTACTCCAACAAACGAACCTGGGGGTATTTCAACTGAGATATTATTAAGTTGTGGATTTGGCGATTTGGCAAAGCTAAAGGTGACATTTTCGTAACGAACTTGTCCTTTAATAACTGGCATTGGAATATTATTTTGACCTGCAAGTTCCGATTCTTGGGGAGTATCCAGAATATCTGCTAATCGTTCCAGTGATAGTGCTGTTTCTTGGAAGTTTTGCCAGAGTTGAATTAATCGCAGTAAAGGACTTGTCACATATCCAGCAATAATTCTAAAAGCAATTAATTCTCCAAGGGTAATTTCTCCTTTTAGTACTAGATAGGCACCTACCCAGAGTAATAATAAGTTGGATAATTTATTGAGAAAGTTACTAAGTGAACTGGCAGTATTGCTTGTTAATACGCTATCAAAACTAGCGCTAATATATCTACCGTAGCGTTGCTGCCATGCCCAGCGCGAGTTCAACTCGATATTTTGCGCTTTGACCGTTTGAATACCCGATATAACTTCGACTAAATATGATTGAGTTTCTGCATTTTTTTCTGCTTTAGTACGAGTTTGACTACGAACAATTGGAGCAAATATAAATGTTAGCAAAGCAAATAACGGTACTGTTGCTAATGCTACAATAGTTAGCAACCAACTGTAAAAAACCATTACCGCAATGTAAATAACTGAGAAGATGGCATCGAGTACAACAGTTAAGGCTGTACCTGTTAGAAACGACCGAATGTTTTCTAACTCGTGAATTCTTGAAGAGATTTCCCCGACAGGACGTTTTTCAAAATACCGCAATGGTAATCTTAGTAAATGGTCGATAACTTCTGAACCTAAAGATAAATCAATACGGTTAGTTGTATCGGCAAATAGGTTTGTACGTAACCAGGTAATTATGCCCTCAACAATTGCCATTGTAATCAGCACAAATCCCAAAACATTCAGCGTGTTAGCTCCATTTTGGATGATTACTTTATCGATAATTACTTGAGTTACTAATGGATTAGCAAGTCCCAGTAACTGCACAAATAATGAAGCAACAAATACTTCGGTTAAGACAACTTTATGTTTTTTAATTGCGGGCAAAAACCAACTTAACCCAAAGCGCTTTTTAGGTGTTTCAGGTGTAGATTGCAGTAATAGAACTTGACATTCTTTTGTGTAATTCTCTACAAAATCGGCAGTTTTTTTGCGAATAATTCCTTGTTCAGGAATTGCAATAACTAATTCTTTTTCGGATGCACTGTAAAGAATCGCATAAGTATCAAGATATGGGAGAAGCACAGGGGTAGGGAGTTGGGATATTACAACTGCTGGGACTTGTACGAGTTGTGCTTTTACACCTATTAGTTCTGCCAGTCCACCGCACAACTCTATAGGTACTTTACCTGTTCGCTTGTAATTATTGGACAGCGCGCGGTACATAACATCCCGTCTCCACGGCATCCCCCAATATTTTGATAGCATATGGAAACATGCAAGTGTCGCATCAACTGGTCCACGACCGCTAACAAAGGGGTATTTTGCAAATTGCGTGCTGGTTTTGCTTGGTATTGATTCGGGTTTTTCAGGAGCAAAAGGCACATTTTCCCAAGGATTTGCTTTGGTAGAATCTTCAGGGTCTTGGGTTTTGGCTTGCTCAAATGATAAAGTGTGGTCAGTAAACCCGATTAGGCGAATTCCTTTACCCGTAGTTTGAATGTATTCTTGACTATTGTCAAAATTTATGTTATCTCCAACTGCATAATTAGAACCACTGCTGCTAACTAACCACAATAGGTTAGGGTCTAACTGCGAAAGTGGAATTTTACCAGATGGAAGGTTAAGGATAATTATATGATTTGCGGCGCCTTCTGCAAGCTCTTTTAAATTGTCTACGACTCTACCCCGACGTTGAAGTTCTTTGGTTAACAAGTCATATATTTCAATTATACTGTACCTTGAGCGGAAATATTCGGCAATTTCGGGATGTTTAGATAACAATTCTTCAAAGTCTGCTGCATTGAGTGTGAGACAAACTGACTCTACAGAAGAAATAACCGTTTCACATGCTACACCGCGAATTATTCCAACGGCGCCGCATAGCGCACCAGGTTTCAGAATTTCTAATGTATCTGGCGCCGTTGCGTCTGAAGTATATGCCAACAAACGCGCTTGTCCTGTATATAAAATAGCGATTTTTGCTGGCAAGCTATCTTTGACGACTATAGCTTGTCCCATTCGATAACGTAATGGTGAAAGCTTTTGTGCGAGTTTTTCAATATCAGCTACATCCATCCTGTCAAAAGGTGGCGTAGTAGCTAGAAAATCAATAATAGTGTTAGAACTTGATATCATTATATTGTTTTGTATATATTTTTTATGTGTGTAGAGACGTGATTAATCGCGTCTCTAAATGGTCTGAAATTAAAATAGGGGTTTGTTGAATTTGTTCTGCCAGCCATTTTTCAAACAAGTGGTTGAGCAATATGGCACCTGTTGCATCATCTAGCTGTGCTGGAATTAATTTTTCTAAGCGTAGAATGATGTACCAATTCTCTAACTTTATCGGTGTCCACAACTGCCCTTCTTTTGAGATGGAAAGTTTTTGGACAATTGCTGGATGTGCTTGCGACATCGGAACGGGACCTATTAATCCTCCCGTTTGAGCTTCTACACCTTGTGAAAACTCCCGCGCGCAGTCAGCAAAGCTTTGTTCTCCTGCTTTGATGCGGAAATACAACTCTTGTGCTACTTCCATATCTTGGGTACGAAGCAGAGAATATACAACTTTATCTAACTGAGGTTTGTGTTGAAGAAAGTTCAGTTTAAGCGTTCCTCCCCAAGTTGCTTGCTTAAATTTCTCAACCCGCAGTTGTTTTGTGGCCAATGCTTCTAACTGTTCTACTGTCATGCAATAACGTTGAAGTGCCGCATTCAGCGCGGCAGGAGTAGTTATTTGATTGTTTTGATAAAATGTAGATATAGTATTATTTTTTTCTTCAGGTGTTAATTTTATATCGGCAATAACTTTATCGATTATTAGTTCACGCTGTAACTGTGGGAGTAATTGATAGCAAGCTAACAGCGGAATAACTTCTGGGGCTGTAATAATTTCGTTGCCTAGTTGAATGTGAACCATAGCGGGTATCTGCTGGGAAAAGTAAGATTAGTATGATTTCCCTTGCATATCCTGTCTAATTCGCTATATATATGTCATCAGTAACTATACGTATACTTACATATGTATATTCGGCTATTTACGTATAAATACTGTTTTAATGCCGAAAAGACTTTTAATTAATACGTAAACAGTTATACAGTCAATGCCCTACGCCTGTTATCCTTTTAACTATCCTTCTAACTTTGAAAGTAGGCGCCGAATGACTGAAGCATCGCGTGCGTCGGGTACGCGATGTAAATACGTTTTTAAATCTTGTGTTGCTTGGTTGAAACGTCCCAGTTGGTAAGATAGTAAACCACGGTCGCGGGTATCTATGATTGAATCAGGCGCCACTAGTAAAATACGCTCGACTGCTGCCAAAGCAAGTTCTAATTCCTGTTGGTTTAGATAAATATGTTTGAGATTCGATAGCAACCGCATCAAAAACTGAGCTTTGGTTACTGTTGGTAAATGTTCTGGTTGTAATTTTACAGGCTGTTGATAAATTTGACTTAAGCGTACTTCACAATCTTGCTGGAATAGAATTTCGCCATCGTGAAAAGTATCAATATATATATCCATGTCGGGAATATCTGGACGAATCAAAAAATGTCCAGGCATCCCAACTCCCACCATTGGAAAATCAATACGACGCGCGACTTCCATATATACTAGTGCCAGGGTTATTGGAATCCCCAAACGACGTTCGATAACATCATTCAAAAAACTATTACGTGGGTCGTAGTAACTTTCTGTGTTCCCAGCATACCCTAAATCTTCATACAAGTATTTATTTATACTTTGAACAATCCGCATTGGATAGCGCGCGTCAGGTAAGCGTTCCTGCAATTCAAACGCCATTGTATCAAGCGCGTTGAGGTATTCGTTACAGTCAAGGTCTGGGTACTCTTCTTGAGCTATATATAAAGCTGCCCTAGCCAGGTTTATATGTTCATCAGCTTGCTGAATTTCTTGATAAAAATATTGCCGTGCTGATACATAGTTCATAAGCTGATGCTGAAACAAAATGCCAATAATTTTCGTTATAGAGCGATTGGAGCTAGATCAATTATTTTTATCTCCTATATTAATCTAGACTATATCAGCGACTAAAAACGTGTAGAAGATTATTTTACAGTGAAAAATAAATACCGCTTTTTTTACGAAAATGCGGTTGATGGAGTTGTAGTCCATATTCAAGTGAAATGGCATGGCAATGCTTTTGTTCCGAATGCACGGGACAAAAGCATTTTTTATTTATAACCCCGTAGCATAGGTGTCCCGCCTGTGTAGTCTGTAATCTTGCCTGTGTAGTAGGTCAGGCGGGACGCCTAACCTACATTTATTTTATCTGCTTATGCTGTGTATTGTAATTGAGTGAGCATACTGAGAAGCTCTCAAGTATTAAACGACACGTATTAGAGAAATGAGGCAAGCAGAAATCGTGTAGAATAAGGACTTTGAGATGTTGCTGTTCAGTAGTAACGAAGTCTGTGGCATAAAGCTTTTATTTTAATAATGAATTTATCTCAATGAATTAATGCCGTTCGGTGCTACTCTAAAAGATGAATATTGCTTGAACTCAAGCCTATAAGACCCAATCTGAAATATCGCCTTATAAGCAACAACCCAGCATGGTCACCACTGCAGAAAAAACTAACACTGGCTACATTACCCAAGTCATTGGCCCTGTTGTAGACGTAAAATTCCCTGGCGGCAAAATGCCCCCTATCTACAACGCTTTGAAGATTACCGGCAAGAACGAGGCAGGACAAGATGTCTCTGTAACTTGCGAAGTACAGCAGTTGCTGGGCGACAATCAAGTACGAGCTGTCTCGATGAGTACGACTGATGGCTTAGTACGTGGAATGGAAGCTGTTGACCAAGGGGCGCCTATTAGCGTTCCTGTTGGTAAGGCAACCCTAGGACGTATTTTCAACGTTTTGGGCGAACCTGTAGACAACAGAGGTCCTGTTAACAATACAGAAACTCTTCCTATCCACCGTCCAGCACCTAAACTCACCGACCTGGAAACCAAACCTTCGGTGTTTGAAACTGGGATTAAAGTGGTTGACCTTTTAACTCCCTACCGTCGTGGTGGTAAAATCGGTCTGTTCGGCGGTGCAGGTGTAGGCAAAACCGTAATCATGATGGAGTTGATTAATAATATTGCAACTCAACATGGTGGTGTGTCTGTATTTGCTGGTGTGGGCGAACGTACCCGCGAAGGCAATGACCTCTACAATGAAATGATTGAGTCTGGTGTAATTAATAATGACAACCTCAACGAGTCTAAAATTGCACTAGTGTACGGTCAAATGAATGAGCCACCCGGCGCCCGGATGCGTGTTGGTTTGTCAGGTTTGACAATGGCTGAATACTTCCGCGACGTTAACAAGCAAGACGTATTGCTGTTCGTCGATAACATTTTCCGTTTCGTTCAAGCTGGTTCTGAAGTATCCGCGCTTCTCGGTCGTATGCCTTCAGCGGTAGGATATCAGCCCACTTTAGGTACTGATGTTGGCGCCCTTCAAGAACGTATTACATCAACTACCGAAGGTTCAATTACTTCTATTCAAGCTGTATACGTTCCTGCGGATGACTTAACCGACCCGGCACCTGCAACTACCTTTGCTCACTTGGATGGAACAACTGTATTGTCCCGTGGTTTAGCGTCTAAAGGTATCTACCCAGCAGTAGACCCATTAGGCTCAACCTCCACAATGTTGCAACCTGATATCGTTGGTAACGACCACTACGATACCGCACGTGCAGTACAAGCTACCTTACAACGGTATAAAGAATTACAAGATATCATCGCAATTCTAGGTTTGGACGAATTGTCGGAAGATGACCGTTTAACAGTAGCGCGCGCTCGTAAAATTGAGCGTTTCCTATCACAACCTTTCTTCGTTGCTGAAGTATTCACTGGTTCACCTGGTAAGTACGTGAAGCTCGAAGATACCATCAAAGGTTTTAAACAGATTCTTGCTGGTGAGTTAGATGATTTACCTGAACAGGCGTTCTATTTAGTTGGTGATATCAACGAAGCGAAAGCAAAAGCCGAAAAAATGAAAGGCTAATTTGATTTTGGATTTTGGATTTTGGATTTTGGATTAAATATGAAAATCTGAAATCTGAAATCTAAAATCTAATATCTAATATCTAATATCTAAAATCCAAAATCCCATGACTTTAACCGTTCGTGTAATTTCCCCAGATAAAACAATCTGGGATGAATCTGCTGATGAAGTAATTTTACCCAGTACAACTGGACAACTTGGTATTCTTAGCGGACACGCACCATTATTGTCTGCTCTTGATACTGGAGTAATGCGAGTACGTTCTAACAAAAATCAACCTTGGGTAGCAATTGCTTTACAGGGTGGTTTTGTTGAAGTTGAAGAAGACGAAATTACGATTCTTGTTAACGGTGGTGAACGTGGTGATAAAATCAATTTAGAAGAAGCCCGTTCTGCTTTTAATGAAGCGCAAACTCGTCTTGCTCAAGTTTCTCCTGACGATAAACAAGCAACTATTCAAGCTACCCAAGCTTTTAAACGTGCGCGCGCTCGTTTTCAAGCTGCTGGTGGTATGGTGTAATTTTTTGTTGATGCGAGTGGTAAGGTGGGCACTGCCCACCCTACGATGTAATAAGTGACGGCACCGAAAACTGCTTTTGTTTTAAAATTACGAGTGTAATGTCGTCGAGAAGACCTTTTTGCCCTATATAATCATACAAATCATCAACAATAGCTTGCTTAATTTCCAAAGCAGATTTTTGCCAATTATCCTTAATAACTTGCATAAATCGTTTCAGTCCGTACAATTCACCGTCAAGATTTTCAGCTTCAGTAATTCCATCCGTGTAAAGTGCTATAACATCACCTGGGTATAGCTGAATATCTGCATAACCGATAAAATCAGAAATTTCTTCCTCTAAACCGATTGGAAACCCTAAATCAACTGTATCAACTCGCTGAATTAAACCACCACGTCGAACAACGAGCATTTCTTCATGTTGTCCAGATATCCTAACTTTTCCATCTTGATAGTCAAGTAAACACAGCGTCATATTTTTGTCTGAATTCATCCGTTGCACGTTTTGATAGATAGTGCGGTTGAGGGTATCGAGGAATTTTTTTGGGTCGGTTTCGTTGTGTTCTAGCAAAGTGCGTACCGCAGTTTGTACCATTATCATTAACACACCACTTTCTAACCCATGTCCAGTAACGTCACCAATACCGATTTTTACTTTGCCATTATGGTAAATTACATCATAGTAGTCACCACCTACTTCAGTTGCAGAAATCATAAACCCTGCTATTTCTAAATCGGGTATTTGCTCTAATTCCTGCGCTTTGGGTAAAATCATTTGCTGAAGTTTACTAGTAACCTGCAACTCGGCGCCCATGCGAATATTTTCATCAGTCAAGCACTGATTTAAAAGATTGACTTCTTTGTTTGCTTCAACTAAAGCAAGTGCAATATTATTAAAGGATTTGACGACTTCGGCTAATTCATCGCGGTTTTCTAGCGTAATACTTTTGGTGACAGTTCCATCAATCATTTGTTTGGATGCTGCACTCAAGCTAGATACAGTTTGTTTAACGCCTAAATAGAACGCAATATATAAATATAGTACTAATGCTAAAATAACCGTTACAAATATACATAATAGAATTTGCCTTTGCACAAATCCATTGATGCGGTTTTGTAAAAGCACATCAAGTTCAACAATGGCTTTATCCCAAAAAATATAATTTAGTTTTAGATTTTCTTCTGCTGATCTATAAAAGACTTGGTTACTTAAAGAGTTAATATTTTCAGTTAAAGGTACTGTTGTCGTAATAAGTAAGTCAATTTTGTTAGTATAATTATTTAAAACACTTTCAAGTTGTGGACGTGTATTTCCCGCAGGATTATAGTTGAATGCATCCTGCATATTTTTCTTTAACTCGCTGTTATATTCTTCAAGTTTAGCTAGATGTTTAATTAACAGAGTGCGTGATTCAATTGAATATTGTTGAGTTTGAATATTGTTTTGAGTAATTAGTTGAATTTCAGTTAATGTATACTGCATCTCTGGCAGTTTTAACAAGGTAGCATCCATTAAGTAATAGCTATCAATGTCTGGGTCGAGAATTAAGTTTGAATGGTCACCAACTTTGTTTCTCAAATCATCAATTTGTTGACGCAGAAAATTATATGCTTTATTCCTTTCCTCGGAATTACTTTTATCTTGGTTAGCTTCAATGTTTGCGTTTAGGGGGCGCCAACTATTTTTAATAGAATCGAATTTATCAGTTGTTTCCAATATGTTGCTATACTTTTTTTCAACATCTACTAATAACTGTATTTGATTATTTATTCTCGCTTGAATTTGTTTTAATTCATTATTTTGTGTTGTTTGATCGTTACTAATTAGTTGTGCAAGCGATATATCCGCCCAAAGTTGGCGTAGAGGACGTAGGTAAATATTACCAATCATTTCCTTCGCTGCAAAATCATTTCGAGATTGAATTTCGGAAATGAGTAAATACATTACCAAGCTCAACGGCAACACAAAAACGCTACTAATTAAAGTAAATTTTTGTGGATATTTTAGACGATTCATTAAACTAATCGCCGGACGGAATATTCTTTTTAACTTGTTCATATCTTGAATATTAAGTAATATTAAAATTAACTACACCATTTTTAAATTTAAAGTTGGCATTAGTTTTTGTAGGTTTTTGAGTAACTTACTTTGCCAAGGTATCGAATTGGTGCCGAGAATCATCAGATGTACAGATTTATTGTTTCGCATTCCAATTACAAACTTGGATAGCATTGTAATTCCGGAACTGTTAAGAAAATCTAAATGTATTAAGTTGATAGTAACTCGCGCGGGATTACTATCAATTACATCAGTTAGTAATTTTAAAATTGATGTGTATTCTTCCATTCCGTTTAAACGTAAGCTGCCATGAAAGTTAATTGTTGCGGAACTAGTGTCGTAGTAAACTTTATAAGTATCGCCTGTGATTTCCATAGTTTTATATAGCGCAATTATTAAACTTTTAGAGTGAGGTTGAAAGTAGTGGTATGTCTTTAAATACTAACTTGTACCATTGTTGTAACAGCAATTATTTCTGGTTTTTGCTGAACAACCTCAAATTTCCAACCCAACATTGCAGAATAATCATTTATGATGCTTAACAAACCTAGACCAGAAGCTGTACTATCTGGGTCTTCCGCATTTTTTTCTAACTGATTAAAATATAATTCATTTGGATCGGAAATCACTAATTCTTCAATAAATTTCTTGAATGACTCTATAGATTCTCTCTGAATGCTATTAGTTACAAAAAATCTAATTTGGTCAGCATCAAGTTGAAGTTGGATAGTAATAGGTAACTTTATATTGTAATCACAGTACTTCATCGAGTTTTCGAGTAACTCATTTGCAATATAACTAGCAGTACTTTTTATTTCTGTTTGTTTTTGAATACCGACATCACTATCGTCTTTAGGAAAAAAAGTAGTCAAATAGTCTGCCATAAAGTCTGCTGAAAGACCGTTATTTCGCCAACGGTCTTTTATTGAGATGGAAGATGGTGAGAACTTTAAAGTTAATTGGTCATTATTCAGCGGTTTATCAACGTAATATCCAAATATTTCTTTCATATTCTACGAGTTTTCTTGCTTAGAGTAATATACTAAAAAGGTACTACACCGTTAATTCAACCATTGTCGTTACAATCATCACTGCTGGTTTGTCTGGAACTGCTTCAAACCTCCAAGCAAGCTTTGCCGAATAGTCATTAATCATGCTCAAAAAGCCTAATCCTGACTTGAAGCTATATTCATCATCTATACTTTTTTCTAACTGATTAAAGTATAATTCTTCATGGTTAGAATTTGATAATTGATAAATAACACCTTGAAGATTAGCTGACCGTAAATGACTCAAACTATGGGTAATATAAAACTGAGTTTTGCCTTGGTTGAAATACAACTTAATTTTGATAGGTATTTGTGAAGATTCATGTGAGTACTTGACGGCGTTTTCTAAAAGCTCATTAGCAATATAGCTAGTAGCACTTTTAACTTCTGCATAACGCTGTAAGTCATTAGCTTCTGTACCGTTTTTAGTAATAAAAGTAGTCAAAAAATCAGCAATAAAATTTGCTGCATAATCATTATTACGCCAAAATTCCTGCACAGAAATTGAATCAGGTAAAAACTCTAATATCAATTTCTCCTTAGTTAACGGCTTTTCAATAAAGTCCCCAAAGATCTGTGTCATGGCAGTATGCATAATAACTAATATTTTTTGATACTGTTAATTTTTAATAAAGTGTCACTACACAATATGGCACTGACTGATTATTTTCTGCTTCAGTAAATGTACTTAAAGAATAAATTTAGAACATTTGATACAATTATTGGCAACGGATGTAATGGATGTAACGGATAGATTATTAGTTACAAACTTTATCTAGTTATTTAGAATCAACCATCCGTTACATCCGTTGCCAGGATTGTAATTGTAAAGAATTGTAACGAATGAAGAAATCGACTTGAGTGGACGGGAAGTAATAAGTAAGATACTCAATTGCCTAGAAGGCAAAATCTATGAAATCCTTATATTCCTGTAGTGGCAAGCGTTTTTCAAGTAAGATAATTCGTTTGGTTGCATCGGTTGCAGCTTCTTTGGCAGTTGCAAGCAGTGTTAGTGTTGCAGGCGCCGAAGTTAATAAATCAGTTAATCAAGTTGAATATAGTAACTCCCGTAATGTTGCAAGCGCGACAAAAAATGTAGAGGCGCCGACAGCAGAAAACAAAGTCGAAACAGCCCAATTACAAATGGATATTGGCTGGGGCTTAATTCCTATTGCCGTAGTTGGTGGTTTAGTTATCTTTATGCCTTTGTTTTTTGGTGGACTGGTAGTTATCGGCGAGCGTGAAGTTGGAATTGTTGTTAAGAAGTTTACGATTTCTGGTAAAGGACTTCCCCCAGGTAGATTAATTGCTCTTAACAAAGAAGCTGGTTTACAGGCAGATACTCTAGCCCCTGGTTGGCACTGGGGTTATTTCCCTTGGCAGTTTGCAGTTAAAAAAGAAGCTGTTGTGGTAATTCCGCAAGGTGAAATTGCGTTGATAGTTGCTGCAGACGGTGCCCAAGTACCGCCTGAAAGAATATTGGGTAAAATAGTTGAGTCTGATAACTTTCAGGATGCACGCAAGTTTTTGACAAATGGTGGGGAAAAAGGACGACAAATAGGTTTTCTGACGGCAGGTACTTACCGCATAAATACTGCATTGTTTAAAGTTATTACGGCAAACAATGCTAGTCAACACGGGATGCGCGCGGAGCAGTTACACATATATCAAATAGAACCAGAAAAAGTAGGTATTGTTACAACTTTAGATGGTTCGCCTATTCGGTCTGGAGAAATAGCCGGACATACGATTTCTGGACACGATAATTTCCAAAACGGTCAGAGATTTCTTGACGGTGGTGGACAAAGAGGTTTACAAGAGCAGGTGTTATTATCTGGTTCATGGAACCTTAACCCCTGGCTTGTTAACGTTGAGCAAGTGCCAATGACGGAAATACCCATTGGTTACGTGGGAGTAGTTATATCCTTCGTAGGTAGAGAGCAAGAGGATGTTAGTGGCGCCTCGTTTACTCATGGTCAGCTAGTTAACCAAGGACATAAGGGTGTATGGGTAGAGCCGTTATATCCTGGTAAACATCCGCTTAATACCAAAGTAATGAAAGTCGAGTTAGTGCCAACGACTAATATCGTCTTAAACTTTACAGATAGAATCATGGGTCAACACGGCTATGATAGTAAACTTACAGCATTGAAGTTGCTATCGTTTGACGGTTTTAGCTTTGATTTAGAAGTATTTCAAATTATTCATATCGGCGCTAGTGATGCACCGAAAGTGATATCACGCTTAGGTTCGATGCAAAACGTAATTGACCAAGTACTACGTCCAATTGTTGGAAACTATTTCCGCAACTCGGCGCAAGAGTATACAATCTTAGATTTTCTAATTGCCCGGAGTGAGCGTCAAGTCGAAGCATCAGAATACGTCAAGTCAGCTTTACGCGCGTATGATGTTCAAGCAGTTGATTCTTTGATTGGTTTAATTACTCCACCACCAGAATTAATGCATACGCTGACAGACCGTAAAATTGCTGAGGAACAGCGTAAAACCTACGAAGTTCAGCAAATGGCACAAACTCAGCGTCAGTTGTTGGTAAGAGAAACATCATTAGCAGATATTCAGGACTCATTAGTGACATCTGAAGAAGGTGTTAAAATTGCTCAATTAAAAGCTAATGCCAGAATTCAAGAAGCAACTGGTGAAGCGGAAGCTATTAAATTAAAAGCAATAGCTGAAGCTGAAGGTATCCGCGCGACAGGTAACGCAAAAGCGGAAACATACCGTACAGGTGTGGAAGCATTAGGTGAAAATGGTTACACTGCAATGCAAATGATGCAGATAGTAGGTGAGAGTAACGTTCGCTTGATCCCTGATATATTAGTCGGTAATAGTAACAGTGGTGGCGCTAACGGTTTAGTTGATGGTTTACTCTCAATGATTTTGTGGAATCAAACCAGTACTAAACAAAACGGCAACGACAACACGCAACCATTGTATCCTAGAGTGCCTGTAATGGCGCCGAAAAAAAATGGTAATGGTTATGTACCTTTAAATATAGATTTACCAACAGATACACAGTAATTTCTTTACCAATGATTGTAGAGACAATAGTTTAATCCTGTCTCTACCTCATTTAAAACAACATCAAATCAAAAGTCAGATTTATAGAGATGCATTGATTTTATACAAGCATCTCTATATTTTTACTATAGTAATTAGAGACATTACATATAATCTCTTTACATTTTCAAACACTGTTATCTTTACTATCGACCTCATCAACGATTACAATAGCAATACCACGTAGGTTTAGTTTTTGTATTATAATTGATCCCCCCTAGCCCCCCTTATTAAGGTGGGGGGATCAATTCTATTCCTTGATACTAAGGTAATAAAAAACATAAATAAATGAATTTTAAAGTAGTTTTACCTATATTTGTAGAACCATCATATCGTTTAACCCAGTTAATTGCTGATGGTAAATATACTCAAACTTTTTTTGGGCTTGATGAAGGAGAATATCCTTTTATACCTTGCATTGTTCAAAGAATATCTTTACAGCATGAAGCTTTGAGCAATATTGAGGCAAAAGTACGAGTATTACAGCAATTAGAAAATTACTCTCATGTCCCGACACTACTGAGTTATGTTTGCACCTCAGAATATTATTACTTAGTATTTGAATATTTTGAAGGCGCCAATTTAAACAAGCTAGCTTCAAAGCAGTTCATCAACGAAAATCAAATTTGGCAGCTTTTGACTGATATATTAACTATCCTAAAAGTATTACACAACAATCAAATTGTTCACTGTGATATCAAACCACATAATATCATCCAGCATCAAGATGGTACTTTTGTTTTAGTAGATTTTGCAGCAGCTCAAATTCTAAATAAGCTTCAAAATAACAATATTATATTTGGTAGTCCTGAGTATATTGCACCAGAACAACTACAGGGTAAACCAATTTTTACCAGCGACCTCTACAGTTTAGGTGTGACTTGTATTTCTTTACTCACTCAGATACCACCCTTTGATTTATTTGATACTGCTAATAATCAATGGGTATGGCGCCATTATTTACAATCACCTATCAGCGCGCGATTGAGTTATATTCTTGATAAACTTATCAACCAAGATATAAATCAACGCTTTCAATCAGTAGATGAAGTTATAGAAGCAATGGGTATGTCACCCTCGACATTAATAACGAGTTTCAAAAAGAACACTAAACAACAGGCGCCTACTGAACAGTTACGTAACTATCAAATTCTAATTAACTCGCATACTTTAACACTAAATTCACACCTGAAAACAGAGGTGAATTCAGTTGATATACACCCAAATAATAATATCATTGCCAGTGGGCACGATAACAAAACAGTATATATATGGGATTTGACGACTAAACAAGTATTGCATTCGCTCAATGGACACTCGCAACCTGTAAAGTCTGTTGCATTTAGTCCTGATGGAAAGCTACTCGCAACAGCTAGCGATGATAAAACGATTAAACTGTGGAATCTTGATACATACGAAGAAGTATATACTCTTACTGGACATAAACACGCCGTCAAATCACTTGCCTTTAATCCTGACGGTAAAATAATTGCTAGTGGTAGTTGGGATAAAACTGTCAGACTTTGGGATGTAACAACAGGTAAAGAAATTTGTGTCTTATTAGGACACAAACTACAAGTAAGTGCAGTTATATTCAGTTCGGACGGTTTATTGCTAGCAAGTAGCAGCTTTGATAAAACAACTTGCCTGTGGAGATTAACTCAATCTGAAAATAAATTTGACTGTACCTTACACAATACTTTGTCAGGTCATACATGGGCAGTAACATGTATAGCACTTAGTCCAGACGGAAAAACTATAGTAACAGGCAGTGATGACAACACAATCAAACTATGGGACGTTAACACCTGTCAAGAAATAACTACACTTTCCGGACATTCTTGGTCAATTACATCACTCGTATTTGACTCTACTGGAGAAATCTTAATAAGTGCGAGTAAAGACAAAAGTATAAAAGTTTGGCAATTAAGCGATAGCAACAAAGCAGCAGTGACACTTTTAGGTCATACAGACTCTGTTACCAGCATCGCTCTAGCCAATACCAATGTATTTATTGTCAGTTGCGGCACCGACAAAACAATCAAATTGTGGGAGCAGGAAAGTTAGAAGTTAGGAATTGGGAGTTAGGAGTTAGGAGTTAGGAGTTAGGAGTTAAAATTTTGCACTCATAACTCATAACTCATAACTCATAACTCATAACTCAGCACTCAGCACTCAGCACTCTAATACTAAGCACTACCAGTGAAGGTAACTTCAGGGAATTTCAACTGAGCTTCGCTCATAGGTCGATTTTTACCTTCTTCTTGCCAGTAGTTAATTACCTCTGTAGCTTTGTTGAGTAATTCGACTCGATCTACATCAGTAATCCAGTGTTTCGACTCTAGTTCTTTTTTAAGTTCTTCCCAAGCATCATTTCTAGGCCAAAAGAAGTACTTGGTCAAGGGACTCGTGCCTTTACCAACAATTTGGTCAACTGCTAGAGCAACATTCTCATCTAACCAGAGAATTTTTAAGAGAAATTTGGACAATCACACCTCCGGGACGCATCCGGGCAAAATGGTACAAGCAAATTAAACAAACAGCCACAGGAGCGCTCGTCGCGCTGGCGTGACATTAACGATTGCCTATTTTAACTTAATAGTCTACCATCTGAGCAAATTAGGATAAGGAATTAAACTAGCATTACTGAAAAAGTATCGGCTAAAGTAGTTCAGGAACTCAGAAGAGCGTTGTACTCCATGACCGAACAATCCTCAACACGCGCGATTATTGTTTTTGATATTGATGGTGTTATCCGTGATGTTAGCGGTTCTTACCGTCGTGCTATAGCGGATACTGTCGAGCATTTCACCGATTTTGCGTATCGTCCAACACCAGTAGACATTGATAAACTCAAGTCAGAAGGTATTTGGAACAATGACTGGGATGCTTCACAGGAGTTAGTATTTAGATACTTTGAAACTCAAGGAAAAGACCGTAATCAATTTCATATTGAGTATAAAAATATAGTCACTTTTTTTCAGTCGCGGTATAGAGGTACAGACCCTAAAAACTGGACGGGGTATATTTGTGATGAACCTTTATTGCTGCAATCAAAATATTTAGACGACTTAACTCAAGCTGGGATTTTGTGGGGTTTCTTTAGCGGCGCCACTCGTGCTTCTGCTACCTATGTGTTAGAAAGGCGCCTTGGTTTAAAAGCACCTACTTTAATTGCAATGGAAGATGCACCAGGTAAACCAGACCCTACAGGTTTGTTTGCCACAGTTCAGCGTCTAGAATCTAACTTTAACAATACGGCAAGTATCATATATGTAGGAGATACAGTAGCTGACATGTACACGGTTGTCAATGCTAGAGAAAAACAGCCAGAGCGAAAATGGATTGGTGTGGGAGTACTACCACCTCATGTCCAGAAAACACCTTCACGACGGGAAGCTTATGCAAAAATGCTAATAGATGCAGGCGCCGAAGTTGTTTTTTGTAACGTTCAAGATTTAACGAGCGCGCGGGTATTAAGTTTACTTTAAAAACAAGCATACTACAAATGAGTAATTAATATCTTGCGCCTACACGCTGTAAAAATACAGAAGAGCGATTCAGGGGTAACACCCATCGTTTCAGACAAATTGGTGGGTAGAGACCGTATTAGTCCGGTCTCTACATAGTATAGAATGACGCAAAATTGTGTAGATGAGGGTTCAAATATAATAAGATATGATATATAGTACAGCTACTTTTTTAGATTATGGATAAAGTTACTTTACCTGACGTTTTAACGCTTGAAGAAACATCCGAATATTTACGCTTACCTGTTGAATTGGTGTTACATCAAGCTCAAATAGGAAATATTCCAGGCCGCAAAATAGGAGACGAATGGAGGTTTTTAAAAGTTGCTGTTGACAATTGGTTGAGTTTTCAAAGCAGTCGCTCCATTCTCCTCAGCCGAGCAGGTGCCTTCGAGGATGATGATACTCTCATAGACTTAACGGCAGCAATTTATCAAGAAAGGGGACGTTCTGAAGTTGATGAGAAGCCAGGTAGTTAATGTATTTACTTGATACTGACACACTTACACGCCTCCAAGCTGGAAACATGAATGTGATTGCACGATTAAAGACTGTAGAAGACTTAGAAGTGGGAATCACTATCATTAATAAAGTTGAAATTTTACGTGGACGCATTGATTACCTTCTTAAAGCTGAAACAGGGGCAGATTGGCTTAAGGCGCAAGAGCTTTTTTTTCGTACACAAGAGTTTTTGCATGGAATTTTAATAGTTCCTATTAACCAAGCAGCATCATTAGAATTTGAACGATTGCGTGCAGTGTCCAATCTACGCAAAATAGGAAGAGCCGATTTATTGATTGCTAGCATTGCTCTAGCCAATAGAGCTACCATAGTAACGCGAAACACTCGTCATTTCAAACAGATACCTGGTTTGCGAGTTGTCAATTGGGTCGATTAAGATTTGCTCCTATATCCGGAGCATAGATTAGGTTATACAAACGTAAGCCCCCACACATCTTTAATAATCCTCCTCAATATCCCTCCTTTGTGCCCTTTGTGTCTACCCTGCGGGAAATCCTCCGGATTATGTGGTTAATTTTTTTAATGAACCACAAAGGCACAAAGAACACGTAAAGCGGAGCTTTTCCCGTTATCCGAAGGATATCCCGAAGGGTAGGGTAAAAAGAGAAGAAAGGTGACTTTTAGAGACTTATGTGTACACAGTAGCTTCCACACGGAGAGTTGGGGGATCAAAATTTACAATCTACGTAGAATTTAAATCTATATTCATCGAATACAAGAATAATTTGTATTAATACGGAGTGTGCATTCAGGTAAAGTATTTAAATCAGTCGAGTATCTGAGTCTTTTTGATAAGCAAGATAAATACCTTCTAAAAAGGTATCTGGACTAATTCCATCAGGTATATTATCTAATTTAATTATTGACTGTACTTGCTGAGTCAATTCAATAGCAAGTGCTGCTCGTGCTTTTTTAGACATGATATGGCGCCTTACTAAATATTCACGAATAACTGCGAAATCATCAGGAAGCATTGGTGATAAATCAGCAGTTTCTAAGATTTTGCTAGAAGCAGTCTTAGAAGCTTCTGACAGTATTAATTTTTGTTTTTCTGAGATGGTAACACTTTGAGTTTGAATTACGATTGTACCTGCAACTAAATCGCCTAAACGCTTTTCTTTGCGATTCAGTATAATTAGCAAGGCGCCGATAAAAGAAATTTCATCAAAAGGTCGCAGTAACGCGCGTAAAGTCGTTTGTTGAAGTCCAACAGGTCTGCCATCATCACGAACTACACGAATTTTTGCAAAACGTTTACCAGGTGTTTGACCTTGCCATAAAGTTTCAAAAAATACAAAATACCCTGCGTAGACAGCGAATAAAATTAGACCTGCAATTGCAAAAACCCAAAGGTCAGCTTTATCACCGAATATTTGTTTCCAAAAAGTCTCTATTTGGTAAGAAATAGTTAGTAAGGCAGTAATAATCAGCGCTATCATTAAGCCTAGAATATGGTAGTCGATTAATAGAGCAAAAGTTCGACTACCAATACCCGCTAAAGTAAATTCAAGTTCAACACTTTCAGGTGTAACAAATTTGACGCGATTAAAAATGTGCATAATTCCCTTAAATCTCACGTTCGCGCAGTTTTAAACCAAAACCCTCACGGCGACTTCGTAAGTCATAATAAAGTACAGCTTTTATTGATTGCCAGAAAGGTACTACGATAGCTGCGCTGATTAAACTTAAAATTATATTAACTAGTACTGATAGAAACGCATAATTTGCATTTTCGACTGCTAAACGTTGTAGATAGACTTGAATTACAAAACTCAATATACTAAAAGGTAGCTGGAGTGGAAACGTGATTAAATATGCGAGAAATACAATTGCAGCAATTCGCCATACACTGCCTTTTGTTAAATCCCAGCTTCGTCCAATTGTTGATGTACCATCAACAGTGTTTTCTACTGCTAGCGGCAGTTCCACTACAATAAAGCGCGCTTGTATCCATAAAATAACAGCAAAAATAAATACGAAGAATAAGAGTGTCAGTAAAAATGTTACCACAAACAAGATGGGACTTGCGGCACTGTTTTGGGCGCCACCAGGTACAAGTGCTGCGAAGACTAGCCCTACTATCAAAGCCACAACAAAAGAGAGGATAATTACCCCAACGATCACACCTGAGCCAATCAAAAACATTAGTAAATTCATAACAAAAAACTGCCACAACCGCGTGTTAATTACACGACCTGCTTCTCTTTCGCTTTCTGGTTGCTCAACTAATTCGCCATATGCCAAACGAGATATCAATCCTAAAGTGGCGCCACATTTAGCCCAGCCATAAATCGGTATAAATACCCAAGCATAAGCGATAAATGCTAGTTTTAAATAGGATTTGAGATGCCCACCATATAGTCGCAGTCCAGCACTGACGACATTACCAATGCTTAACGGTTGAATAGGCTGGGGAGAACCAGGATTAAAAGACATACAGGTTAGTACAATTATCAAGTTACTGTTTTGAGGGTATCTTAAGCTAAGGTATACCTAGTATTCCCTTAAATTAATGAATATTCAACGTTGGATAGCACGACGTGAGCCAAATTGGCAGCGTCTTGAAGTATTATTAAATAAAATCGAGAAATCTGGGTTAAAATCGCTGCCATCAAGTGAAATTCGTGAATTGGCTTCGCTTTACCGTACTGTTGCAGCTGATTTAGCGCGAGCTCGTACAACTCAGGTAAGCAACACTCTTATACAAAATTTACAATCTTATACGACGCGCGCGTACAACCAAATTTATCAAGGTTCGCGTCGGCAAGAATGGCAGGGTGTAAAGGATTTTTACTTATGGGGGTTTCCTGCGGTAGTACAACAAACTTCGCTATATATAGCTTTTGCAACAGCGTTGTTTATTTTAGGATGCTTAGTAGCTTGGTGGTATGCTTGGCAAGACCCTAGTTTTATGTCACTAGTTGTACCTGAACATTTGATAAAAACGGTTAGAGACGACCGCAAGCTGTGGATGGGTTCTATTTTGGGCATCGAACCACTAGCATCAAGCGGTATCATGATTAATAATATTATGGTGTCGTTTAAAGCTGTTGCTGGTGGAATAACTGTTGGCATCTATACTTTCTATATCATGTTATTTAACGGGTTACTAATCGGTGCCGTTGGAACTTTGGTTGGACAGGGAAATCTTGCATATCAATTTTGGGCATTCGTTCTTCCCCACGGTTCATTAGAGTTACCAGCTATTTTTTTTGCTGGAGGTGCAGGATTTTTAATCGCGCGTGCAATTTTGTTTCCAGGGAAATATAGGCGCCTTGATGCACTCAAGTATTATGGGAATTTGGCTGCACAGTTAGTATTTGGAATTATACCGATGCTATTTATTGCTGGCATTATTGAGGGTTTCTTTTCTCCCAATCCCAGTGTACCTGAACCATTAAAATATTTAGTTGGGACGGGGTTGTTTGCGACTTTAGTGGTATATTGTAGTCGGCGTGGTAACGGATATAAACGCGGATGATTTTTTATGTTTGGCTTGAATAAGAAAAGTATTCGCTTAATTTTAGTTAATTTGTTTGCTGTTGTTGTAATAAGTAGCACGTTGATGGGTTGTACGACAGGTAGTAAGGCACCTCCAACTCAAGCAGAAAAACCAGTAGAATCTTTGCCTAGTCGGAACGATGGTGAAAATAGTAGTGAAAATAAGAAATTACCGGATGCTGTTGCAAGTGCCGTTTTGAAGGATGCTTCTAAACGTACAGGTAAAGCTGCTAGTGAGTTAAAAATTACTGCGTCGGAAGCACGCACGTGGAATGATGGTTGTTTGGGTTTAGCTGAACCAGGGGTTCTTTGTACTCAAGCACTAGTACCAGGTTGGCAAGTAAAAGTAACAGGTAATTCTAAAGTACTGGTTTACCACACTAATAAGTCAGGTAGCGTAGTTCGACTCAACACAGCAGCCAATGATTCCACTACCTGAACCTCTTCCTGAGTCGGCACCTTTGTTTATATAGTAAAGTCGCATTGCCTCGTTTCTACTCAAACGAGAATTAGATAAACAATCTAAAAGATTAGGGCAATTATATACAACTCCCGTCATCATCTTGCAATCTATTTGTGCAGGGCAATATGTTTCATGAGTTTCCATAACAATATTATAATCTTGATTTTTTATGGCAAAGGTGTCTCTATCAATTAATATGTTTCGCTAATTGACACAACAGTAAACTTCTTCTTAGTTTATTTACGTTACGTAGCGATATTCATTTCAGACTGCAAAAGCAAGTGGCTCTCGTCGGCGCCGATGTTAAACTTCTCTTACTTTCTCCTCTGTGTAGAGACGCGATTAATCGCGTCTCTACGACTCTGTGGTAAAAACTCTTATCGAAAGCATCTATATGAATTTTAACTTAGCTATTTGATTCTTTCTTATGCTTAGGAAATGTACGTATTAAATACACTAAAACTAATATATTTAATACAAAAATAATAAATTTTAACGGAGTAATGCTTTTAACTAATTCATAAATTTCTGGTGGAATGCTAATAGCAACAAGCGCTACTACTAAGATATGTGCCCAGCGCTTTTCATACCACAAACCAATCGCTTCTATTACAGTTACAATTGCATAAATACCTGCCCCGATACCGCTAAATGCTAAAGTTTTAGGATTTAAATTAAGAATTTTATCTAAAACAAAGTCGATAATTTGTGATTTCCCTTCCAAAATGTAAGAGTCGGAAAACTCCTCTAAGCTTTGATAATTTTTCAACGCGAGTAATAAAGCTATTGATGTTACCATTAATAGTGAAGCAACAAAAGACTTATAAAAGACGATAGCAACTAAACCGAATGGACGTTTTTTCATAAAGCTATATGAATTTATACTTAAACTAGAATATAAAGTTTTGTAATTAAGTAATTTAAAATATACACAATTATACCACGAAAGTTAAAGTGTTTAATTTTACATTACAAAACATTACATACTTGAACTTCATTAGGTTGAAATGATTATACTAAATAAGTTCTAGTAAAAGTGTAATTGTATATATACTAAAGCGCGAAAAACAATATGGATATCAATCCAATGGACTTGCTTGAAGATGATTCGGAAGTAGAAACTAAGAAGGAAAAACGTAAAAGCCGTTTAAATAGTGCTGTTGCCATTGCTGTTGCATTGATATCGACGTTTTTAGGAATCTGCAAAATTAAAGATGATAATATAGTTCAGGCTATGCAGCAAGCACAAGCAAATAAAATTGATGATTGGAGTTGGTATCAGTCGCGTAACATTCGCGCGGAGGTTGCAAGAGCAACTGTAACTCAACTTCAATTACAACAAACTTCTCAACCAGAATCCGCACGTAAGCTTTATGAAAAACAGATTAGTGCTTACCAAACGCTTGCTGATAGAGAAGAACAAAAAAAGCAGGAGTTGAAAAAAGCTGCTGAGAATGACCAAAAAACTTATGATGAGTTAAATTTTCACGACGATCAATTTGACTTAGCGGATGCTGCACTCTCAATTGCTGTATCAATGTTTGCCATTACTTCGCTGTCTCAAAAACGTTGGCTGTTATATTTTGCTTTGATACCAACTACAATGGGAGTAATTATGGGGTTATCTGGATTATTTAGCTGGCGCCTACATCCCGATGCTTTAACTAAACTGTTGTCTGATAATTCTTCACAACCAACAATAGAACAAAAAATTGCATAGGCGCCTGATAACAAAAATATTGACACCATCGCCAAGTATGATTAAATAATTGTTGAAGATTGATTTGGTGTTAAAACAAAAACATATTGTTCAGCAATTATTCTTTCTGCTTCAGAAGCATCTATATTTAGAATATTCAAACAACTTAACCCGTCTATTAAGTTTAATATATTGTGCTTTGTGATGCTGAAACCTTGTTCTAAGGCAAACTGCCGTGCTTTTTCAAGAGTCTCAAATTCATCATCTGGAGATATGATTGTTCTATCAAGAATCCCTTGTATTTGAGGTAAAAGCATAGAATCTTTTTGAAGTAATGAACGTGATTTTTTTAATCCAGATGTAAAAGTAAAGTCAGAGGTTATCCAAACACCACCAGAAATGGAAAGCATTTTGTGGATATTAGCACACATTTTTTGCTGCTCTAGACGTGTGAGATGCATCAATAGTCCCTCACATATAATTAAAATAGGTTGTTTCATGTTAAAATGCTTGCTAGCTTGCATTAGTTGATTTTCGTTAGTTGCATCAATTTCTAGAAAGTGCAGATTAGTGCGCCTTCCAATTAGCTGCTGTACCAGTTCTTCTTTATAATTAATTAAAGGAGATAAATCACTTTCAACGAAAGTAAGATTTGGGTCATTAGACATTATTATTCCACGCGGTATTAAACCAGATGCTAACTCGATAATTTGCGTAAGTTGCAATTCAGTAATTAGCTTATTGATAGCTTGATAACGCGCTTCCAAATTTATAATACTTACAAAGGCTTTACTAACATGTTGGCTCAATGATGCATTTACTAAACCTTGTGTTTCAACGAGTTTTGCAAATTCTTTTGTATAGGGGATATTAGTAAACTGCCTGCATAAACTAGCTATGAACGCTGTGGAACTAATGTCGTTACCAAAGTTACTTATATTTGATGTATTCATAAAAAAGGTTAAACTATTTGGTGGATTCGTAGATTGGCACCTTAATTTATGTATTATGTCAATTTGCACAACCAATGTCTACCGATTTAGATATAATAATTTAGTATCACTATAACCCGTGCGTTTACTAGTAGTTCGTGTCAATAGTTTTGGTGTGTTCGTAGCATAGGCGTCTCGCCTGTGCTTCTGGTCAGGCGAGACGCCTAACCTACAAGAATTAATGACATAAACCACTAGGAGTAAAAATTATCTTGAGGTGCTGTGATGCCTTCATCGTATATACAGTCCTTAATTAATCAATTATACGATGAAGGTAATTATGATTTGGTAATTGACTATACTCAAGAGCCTGTACCTTCACTGACATTAGAAAATGCTACCTGGGTTGATGAAGTTTTGAAAGCTAATCGATTAAGGTAAGCTGGCGCCGAAATTTAAACTTTGGATACTCAGGAGTTAGTTATGACTGATGTAATTCCCTATGTTTCAAGATTATTCATTTATCCAATTAAATCTTTGGATAGGGTTGGTGTTGAGAGTATAAATGTTCTTAAAAGCGGCGCCCTGAACCAAGACCGCGAGTTTGCAATTCTTGATCAAGCAGGTCACTTTGTCAATGGTAAGCGTAACGCTCGAATTCATGCCATACGCTCTGAGTTTGACCTCGAAACTAACATTGTTTCCTTGCGGGTACAAGGAACAGAGCATACAAAAGTATTTCATGTTGTAAAAGAGCGTGAAGCACTTGAATATTGGCTAGGTGAATTTTTTGGTTTTCCAGTAGAAGTGAAGCAAAACCTTGATACAGGATTTCCAGATGATACTGCGTCTCCTGGCCCAACCATAATTAGCACAGCGACACTAGAAACGATTGCCTCATGGTATCCCGAACTTGACGTTGAAGAAGTTCGCTTGCGTTTCCGCTCTAATATTGAAATTTCTGGTGTCCCTGCCTTTTGGGAGGATAAGCTTTTTACAGAAGCAGACGAGACAGTTAATTTTCAGATTGGGAATATACAGTTTATGGGCATTAACCCTTGTCAACGCTGTGTTGTAGTTACTCGTGATTCCCAAACAGGAGAAGCTTATCCAAACTTCCAAAAAACTTTTGTGGCACAACGCCGAACAACTTTACCGGAATGGGCAAAAAAAGCGCGATTTAATCACTTCTATCGATTGGCGATTAACACGCGACTACCTGCTACCGAAGAAGGTAAAACAATTTGCATTGGTGATGAACTTAGAATTCACTCATCTAATCAATAAAGCTCGTTTGTTATACTGACCCCAATATTCAAAATGAAATACTATAAATTTTTAGTTATCTCGACTATTATCTCTCGTAACCATTCATGAGCAGGTTCGCGCTGTTTGCGTTCGTGCCACATCATTATTTACTCATCATTAGAATCCTGTGCTTATATTTCTGAAGATAAAATTCCTGTTGCTCACTTTGACGCAAAAGCAGCAGTCGAACATGAAATAGACTGGCGCCGTTCCCATGAGTTTATGCAACAGATACCTAATGGTTAGTATTCTAAACATGTTACGGTGTTGAGAACTCTTGCTTACTTTGAAAATATGAGCGATGCTGAATATTTGGCATTAGGATTTCCCAACGTTCATGATGCCCTTAACCAACTACGTTATCATCGTGAGTGTAGTCCTTACCGTGACCATGAAGAACTACGAAAAATTCATCCCAACTTAACGACGTTTGAAACTTGGTTGCGGCAAACAGGTTGGAGAGGTGAAGCGCGCAAAGTACAAAAGGGTGTAGCAACTGGCGAGAAGTAATCAAGGTTTTAAATTAGTAAAGTAATATCGCGCGTGAATTCTTCAATTGCAAGTTTTAAAGAATGTGATATTTCTGGATGTGTAGTAATACCAACTTCATCTAAGCCACTTCCTGCAATAGGTAATGTAATATTCGCTTTCTTAATAATCCTTGCTGACATTACTGTAAGAATTTCAGTTAAAGAAGCTAAGGCAATAGTCGCTCGTGGAGAGGTATTAATAAGCGCTACGGGTTTTCCAACAAGTTCACCACTGCCAACTAACCAGTCAAGAGCATTTTTCATTGAACCTGGAACACCATGCGCGTATTCTGGACTTGATATTAGTACACCGTCAGACTCTTTTAGCTGCTCACGAAAACAAGCAACTGGTAGCAGCGCCGAGTCAACATCATTATCTGGATTAAAATGTGGTAAGTCGCTAAGTCCTGAGTAGATAGTAATGTTTACACCAGTTGGCGCCAACATTGCTGCTGCACGCAAAACGGCTGTATTCGATGACACTGCTCTAAGGCTACCAGATATAGCAAGGATTTGCATAATAATCAATTTGTAAAAATCGCGCAATTATGGAGACGTGATATATCACGTCTCTACATTCACTACTTCATATAATGACATTTGGAACTTGTTATTGGCTAGCGCGCGCATTTGTTTTACTGTAAGCATACAGGTGCCCGTCTATTTTTCGTTGTAATGTTATTGGTCTAAGATGAATGCAGTAACTTGGAAGACAGCATTCAGCATTATGAATATTGAGCCACTCAGCGATAACAAAATTATTGATTCATGGTATAAAAATGCTTTACCTTGGACAAATGCGGTACGTTCTGGAGAGATTGAGAGTCGCAAGCTAATTACCAATCAAGCAATAATCGACGCAGTAATGAGTTATTCTCCGCAGTCTGTACTTGACCTTGGATGCGGGGAAGGATGGTTGAGTCGTGAACTTGCAACTCAAGGAATTAGTGTAATTGGAGTCGATGTTGTTCCAGAATTAATTGAGCAAGCTAAACAATCTGGGGGAAATTTCCTTAGTATATCTTATGAGGAGATACAAGAAAGTAAACTAGGTATTTCTGTTGATGTCATTGTTTGTAATTTTGCGCTGTTTGGCAAAGAATCTGTAGAAGGATTATTTAAAACGATTACAACACTTTTAAATGCTAACGGTTTATTTATTGTTCAAACGCTTCATCCCTTAGTTGCTTGTGGTGATTTTCCATACCAAGATGGCTGGAGAGAAGGTTCTTGGGCAGGATTTAATGATGATTTTATCGACCCGGCGCCGTGGTATTTTAGAACTTTAGAGAGTTGGGTAAAGTTGTTTAATGATAATGGGTTGCGGTTGATTGAGATGCGTGAACCTATCCATCCAAAAATACAAAAGCCTGCTTCAGTAATATTTATTGTTAGTAGGGTGTGTGAAGGCTATCAAAAAAATTCAACGTAGTTACACACTTGTAGCCTTCACGCACCACCTTATCATTATAAGTATTACAGTAGTTCCAGTAATTTGTATAAAAATTTGCCCAAATTTCGATTTGTATATTTTCACGGTCGATGATTTTCATAAATTGAACGTTGGTACGGTTAGGAAATTTTGGATGAACTTCTAATAAAGAACCGTACTTCGTCGGTATATCCGGCGCCACTTCTGGCAATTGTATAACACAATGAGGATTACCAATAGTAGCATCACAGAAAGTAAAGGTTTGGGCGCCAACTGTGATGCTTTCTTGAATAACTTCTCTCGGTTCTCCTTTAACGGGAATTTTTTCACTGTCAAAGCTTACATGTCCCATCTCGACTTGAACGCTTTTGCCATCAAAAGAAACGCGCGCTTTAACTTTCCCACCAAGTGTATTAATGCTAAACTCCTCACTAACAAGCTTTTTATCCCATAAATAACGAGAAAATATTCTCAAACCATTACCACTTTTCTCTGCTTCACTGCCATCAGGGTTAAAAATGCGTAGTGCAAAGTCTGAATTTTGGGATGGTAAAGAACCAAGTAGAATTCCATCGGAACCAACACCGAAGTTACGATGACAAATTCGCTCAATATTTTCTTTCGTTAATTCAATCTCCACATCTTCATGAGCAATAACTAAATAATCGTTTCCTAGTGCGTGATACTTAGAATATTTCACTTGACTATCCAATTAATTACAAAGATTTTATTATAATGCGCTACGATAGCAGAAACTATTTCAGGCGATAATTTTTAAATTCCTTTTTCAGAGGGCGGGCAAGGATGCCCACCCTACAAGAAGATTTGGGTTAATTGAGTAAGTCTTGGAAGCGCTTGTCTTGACGCAATGCAGTAAAGTCTGTGTCAGATTTGGCTAGATTTTTGTACCTAGCTGGTTCTAATTTGATTGCTAATTGAAGGTTTTTGATGGCTTCTTCGTGATTGCTTTGTAAGGCATAGGCACATGCTTTATTGTAATAAGTTAAATCTTTCTTGGGATTGATGGCAATGGCTTTGTCGTAAGAGGCAATTGCTTCACTATAGCGGTGTAGCTTTGCTAGAGCTATACCCCGGTTTATCCAAGCTTCTTCTTTGTCTGGTTCAATTGCAATTGACTTGTCGTAAGATGCAATAGCTTCTTGATAGTGTTTTAGTTCACTAAGCACGTTACCTCGGTTGAACCAAGCTGTACTAAGCTGTGGATTGATTTTGACTGCATTATCATAAGATGTAATCGCATCTTCATTTTTCTGTAAAGCGGTTAATGCATTGCCGCGATTAATCCAAGCTTCTGCTTTGTTCGGTCTAATTTTTAGTACTTTGTCATACGCTGTAATTGCATTACTGTATGAGTGTGCGTTCAATAAACTGTTGGCTTGGCTAAACAAGCTATCTACTTGCTGAGTTGTTTGAGCTTCTGTAAGTAGCTGCGCTACATTTGATTCCTGTACCGCTTGATTCGTATATTCTCCAGATGGCGCCACGTTACTACAGCCAATCAATAAGGCTATTAAGCCAGAGGCAGCAAAACTTCCTGAATAAGTCATTTTGTACCCACAGAATTCATGCATATCATGCTAAAACTTATATTTCAATTAAAAAAGTAAGATGCATTACTATTGAGTAATATTTTATAAATTCTTTTTAGTTTTCATGAAATAATTTTTGTCACATGCATATTTTTGCTTGACTTCAACTGATTTACACAAACTCTTTGCAAGTACTTCATATTTTTAGCTAAATCTCAACTATTTATCCCTGGTAAAAGCTAGCAAATAAGCAAGCTTTTTTTAACGCCATTATTTGTGTACAGTTAAATAATATTATTTTTTGTCACTTGTAAAGATAAATTTATAAAAATAAACAAAATTATGTAGCGTTTTTAACACTTTATTACGTGTACATGTTAGAGGAAGGCGCCTCGGTTCAGGAGCATCTCTACAACGCATGATTTTCACAACAAAAAATGGGTAATGGTTCTTGCCGATAAAGACCCTGTAGCAGATACCATAGAAGAAAAATCGTTTAAGGAGTCGATAACGGCACATAAGGCATGATTGATAACAACTCTAACTCCAGAAGCTCACCAGAGCAATTATCCGAAGACAGTTCGCAACTTGATGACTTTGATACTGTAAGCGAAAATGGTCTAACCTCAGAGAAACTTGCTACACAGCAAGCTTTAGCTGTAATAAGTTCATTGCAATCTCAACAAAGTACAAATGCTCTGACAGAGGTGCATTCTAATACGCACGTCCGCTCCAATAACCTTGTAGTAGTCAAACCAAGGGCATTTTTAATCTCTCTTGTCTCTATTGGGTTAATTTTTATTGGTTTTGCTACAAATATTTGGATTATAGGCGCCATTGGAACAGTTCTAACTTTGATAATATCACTAGCAATACTTTTCCCGTGGTTCCGCGAAGTCTTTGCCGAGTGGTTTTCGCCCCAAGAACGTGCGGTTATATTTGCTATTCTTATATTAACTATAGGAATCATAGGCGCCATTAAATTTACAGGAGTCGGGGATGATATTTTGCGCTGGGGAAAAACTGTTAACTGGGATGCTTCCGGAGCATTAGGGGAATGGTTCGGTGCATTAGGGCAAATTTCAATCGCTATTATTGCCGTTTATGTAGCTTGGCGCCAGTACGTTATTTCCAAAGACTTAACGATTCAACAAAATTTACTCACCGTCCAACAAAATATTATTACTCAGCAACAAACTATTGACTCTTACTTCCAAGGTATCTCCGATTTAGTTCTTGACGAAGAAGGACAACTCGAAGACTGGCCACAAGAACGAGCAATTGCCGAAGGACGTACTGCTGCAATTCTTAGTAGTGTTGATGGTAGTGGCAAAGCCAAAATTCTTCGTTTTCTGTCACGCTCAAAATTACTAACTCCACTTCGACGCGACCGTCTTCTTGGACGCGCAATACTTGATGGTAGCGGAGGATACGCCGAAGACCGTATGTACGGACTGCGTGTGATCGATTTGGGTGTAACATTAGCAGGTGCCGACCTTTCCAATACCGATTTACGCTGGACAGACCTGTCCGAAGCAAACCTTGTACGTGCAAACCTTAGCGGTTGTGATTTAGTTAAAGCTAATTTGTCACGTGCTATTTTATACGAAGCTGACCTGAGCAACGCTGACTTGAAAACAACTCGCTTATTTTATGGTTCTCACGAAACAGCATCACCTCGTAGTCGTACCAACCCCCCTAACTACAAAACGGGTGAACATACTGGTGCAGTAGTTGAACATGCAAGTTTTACTAATGTTCAGCGAATGTCTGAACCAATGCGCTATTATTGCTGCGCTTGGGGAGGTGAAAAAACTCGTAGCACAATTCCTGGTGGTTGCGAAGGTATTCCCAATAAGTTAGAAAAGCCCATAGAAAAGTAATAAGAAAAGTAACCCTCTTCCTCTATGTCCACACAAGAATTTGAAACTAGTAGTCCAGGTTGGCAGTTTTACCTGTTTCAGAAGCGAGCAGGAGAAGGGTTAGAATATTTTCTTTCTCGCTTCGATTCTCCAATACCAGAAGCTGCTTCTAATTTAAGATTTAGCCAATGGTTTTTAAACGTACTCAATTTTTTGTTTTGGGTAGCGGTTACTTTTTTTGTTTTGTGGTTAATGTGGCGCCTGTGGAAAGAATTTAACCCCTACTTGTATGCTTGGTTAAACGAAGCCCAATCAAATAACGTTAGTAGTAAAAAGAACGATAAAGAATTATCAGCAGCAGCATTGCTGTCACAGTCACAGGAACTCTATCGTCAAGGGCGCTACCGTGAAGCGTGTAAATGTTTATACTTGTCCTTGTTGCAGTATTTACACGAAAAACAAACCCTCCCCCATAAAAAAAGCCGTACCGACGGAGAATATTTACAAATACTACGGTTATCAAATTCTTCTATGCAGCCATACGAGGCATTAATTACAACCCACGAGCAAATATGTTTTGATGAAATGCAAGTTGCACAAGATACTTATGAACAATGTCGTCAGGCATACAAAGATATTACACAAGATTAAATGTGTAATTCCTAACTGTACAGACGCGATTAATCGCGTCTCTACTCCTAACTCCTAACTCCTAACTATTATAATGAAACGTCCAAATCGTTTAACTATATTTGCTGGAATCATTCTTGCGGTTTTAATTTTAATAACTTTAATCGCTGCTCCTAGTGGCGGTAGACTCAATAATGGCTCGACTTATAATCGGGCGCCTGAAGGATATGGTGCCTGGTATAGTTATATGCAGCGTCGTGGAGCAAAAATAGAACGTTGGCAACGACCTACTTCATATATTGAATCTCAACAAGACCTTGTAACACTTTTACAAGTAAATGCTGATACTGGAGGGAGTTCAGGTGAATATGAATTGAAAAATTGGATTCAAAAAGGCAATATATTGGTAGTTTTAGGTGTTTATGGAGGAAAAGCAACAGCAGCAGAATTTACTACACTCCATAAAACAACTTATGGCGATGTTAAAATAGATACTACTCGACGCTATGAATTAAAACCGCCGTCAGTAAAATCAAAAACAAAGCCTATTCCAATGCCTGAAATTCCAGAACCAAAAGCGGAACCTTTATTAAAAGATTCACAGGGCACGATTATTTACCAAAAAAGATACGGTAAAGGCAAGGTTATATATTGTATTACTGAACATCTTGCTGCTAACGCTTACCAAGATGAACGCGGAAATTTTGAATACCTAGCGCAGTTAGTGAGTGACAATAATAACACTCGAAAAATATATGTAAATGAATATCTACATGGTTATAAAGACAAAGATATTAAAGAAGCCAAAGGTGAAGGTGATATATATAGTTACTTTATCCAGAAGCCAATTTTTGCCGCAATAGTTCAAGCGAGTGTATTACTCATAGTACTAATATTGGGACAGAATCGTCGGTTTGGTAAACTAGCTGTTGTAGAAGCACCAACTGTAGATAACAGTCAAGCATATATTGAAGCACTTGCCGCAGTATTGCAAAAAGCTGACTCTAGCGACTTTGTTGTAGAAATGATAGGTAAACAAGAACTATTGCAACTTCAGCAAAGTCTTGGTTTGGGCAAAAAAAATATCATTGATGCTACAACACCCGACTCAGAGGAGTTACTCAGCGCATGGCAAAATAAAGTCGGCGCCAACTCTGACTTAAAAGCTGCCTTACAAATACAATCTCAACAAGAACAATCTCAACGACGGCGCCTGAGCGAGAAAGATTTGATAGCCTGGTTAGCAAAATGGCAAAATATTAAGAAAATTTCCTCCTAACTCCTAACTTACACAATTATGTTATCAATGACTAGTAACAATTTGTATGACCTAGCTCCGCTCTTTGCTTTGGTGCGTGACACCACAGGATAGTTAGCTTCGTTTTAAGATTGTTGATAGTGTCACGCACCCTACTTAATTTTTTCATGAATCAAGTCAACCCAGTTCTAACCCGTTTGAAAGCTGCACTCAATCAAGTTGTTGTTGGGCAGTCTACTTTAATTGAACAAACAATAATAGGATTATTATCAGGTGGACATATAATTTTAGAAGGAGTACCGGGAACTGGTAAGACATTACTAGTTAAAGTACTTGCTCAATTAGTTAAAGCTGATTTTCATCGTATCCAGCTAACACCTGATGTTTTACCCGGTGATATTACTGGTACTAATATATTTGATATTAATACTCGTAGCTTTTCCCTCAAAAAAGGACCTGTTTTTACAGAAGTACTGCTGGCAGACGAAATTAACCGTACTCCTCCTAAAACTCAAGCAGCACTCCTTGAAGCAATGGAAGAGATGCAGGTGACACTTGATGGTGAGAGTTTACCGCTTCCAGACTTATTTTGGGTAATTGCTACACAAAACCCGCTTGAATTTGAAGGTACTTATCCTTTACCAGAAGCGCAGTTAGATAGATTTTTATTCAAGCTAATAGTAGACTACCCCGAACTCGCTGCTGAAAAGCAAATGCTGTTAAATCGTAAAGCTGGGTTTGCCGCGCGTCGTTTGGATATAGCTCAATTACAACCTGTTGCTACGGTTGCTCAAATATTAGAAGCGCGTCAAGCTTCAAAACAAGTCAAAGTTTCTGAAGCGATTATTGATTATCTTCTCGCTTTGGTTGGTGCATCGCGTCAGCATCCCGATTTAAATTTAGGCGCCTCTCCGCGCGCTGCTGGTTTATGGTTACAAACCTCACAAGCTTGTGCATATTTAGCAGGGAGAGATTTTGTCACCCCAGATGATGTAAAAGTCGTTGCATCTCCATTATTACGCCATCGATTAATTTTAAAACCTGAAGCAATGCTCGATGGTTTACAAATTGATAGTGTTATTGCATCGATTCTCAATAAAGTATCAGTACCAAGATAAGTATAAAGTGCTGAGTGCTGAGTGCTGAGTGCTGAGTGCTGAGTGCTGAGTGCTGAGAACAAGTTATTATATCTAAAATATGATTCCAACTCGAAAAGTTTATTTATTGTTATCTTTGGGAATTGTACTTGCCCCTGTTATTGCAAGTTATACTCAAGTTTTAACTGGCATCGTTATTATTTTGATATACGATGTAGTTATTTTAATTTTAATGATTTTCGATAGTTTACGCGCGCGCCGTTATCGTGTTGAAGTCATGCGCTCTTTACCACCCAGGTTATCAATTGGGCGTGATAATCCTGTTGAACTGTTAGTAAAATCTACAGCTAGCACTATTATTAAAATTCGCGATAATTATCCAAATACGTTTGATATTAAACAGCCAGAACAACGTGTAAAAGTTGAGAAGGATACGACAAACGAAGTAGTTTATACGGTATTTCCAACAAAACGCGGAGAATTTGATTGGGGAGATATTCAAATACGCCAACTTGGCGCCTGGGGTTTGGGGTGGGATAGTTGGAAAATTGCCCAACGTTTGAAGGTTAAAGTATATCCTGATTTAGTTGGGTTAAGAAATCTCTCGATTCGATTAACGCTACAATCATCGGGGGCAATGCGTCAATTTCGCCAGTTGGGTATTGGGACAGAGTTTTCGGAGTTACGAAACTATCGTACTGGTGATGATTTGAGATTAATTGATTGGAAAGCTACCGCGCGACGTATTGGCGCCAGTGGTAATGCATCACCACTTGTACGAGTATTGGAACCGGAACAGGAGCAAACGCTGTTAATTTTACTTGACCGAGGAAGGCTGATGACAGCACAAGTTCAGGGTTTACAAAGGTTTGACTGGGGTTTGAATGCAACTTTAGCGCTCGCATTAGCAGGTTTACATCGTGGTGATCGAGTTGGAGTTGGTGTATTTGACCGTCAAATTCATACTTGGATTCCTCCGGAACGTGGACAGCATCAACTTAATCATCTTATCGACCGTTTGACTCCAATTCAACCAGTGCTTCTTGAATCTGATTATGTTGGTGCAGTTACCCACGTTGTCCAGCAGCAAACTCGACGCTGTTTAGTTGTTGTTATTACTGATTTAATCGATACTACTGCTTCGGCTGAGTTATTAAGTGCTTTGTCACGACTTACACCTCGTTATTTATCGTTTTGCGTTGCTTTACGTGACCCTCAAGTTGATACCATCGCGCATACTTTTACCCAAGATGTAACTGGCGCCTATACACGCGCGGTTGCTTTAGATTTAATCGCACAGCGTCAAGTTGCATTTGCTAAACTTAAAGGACGTGGTGTATTGGTATTAGATGCACCAGCAAATCAAATTAGTAATGATTTGGTAGAAAGATATTTACAGCTAAAAGCGCGTAATCAACTGTAATTCAAAATTCATACGTTGTTTAGCTTTTAAAACATTCTCTAAGTAGCATAACCGTAATAAAATCATTGTAGAGACGTGATTAATCGCGTCTCTACATTATGGGCTTATTACTGCCTTTTTGAGCAAGTAAAATTGAAGTAAATGTACTACTAATATTAGTAGTGTTATCAATAAATACAAGCATATTAGCTGTTTCTGCCATTAAATTTTGTAGGGACTATTTTTTAGTTCTTGAGTACTATATATTCAAAATTATTCAAAATAATGAAGCGGGCTAGTAACGAAGCGCAAAGAACTGATGATAATTGTTACAGATTGTTACTTTGTCTCTCATAGAAAAGACTCAAAGGTATTTCATCCCCTATGTTGTTTTTTAAGCTCACTCTTCTAAACACAGAGGCGAGCCAGAGATAAGTATTTGTCCGATTATTTTCTTGTGAATATCAAGGAGCGCTGAATGCTTGACGCTTTTTCTAGAGCTGTAATTACAGCAGATACCAAAACTTCTTGTATTGGTGGTTCTGACTTGGCTGCGCTCAAGTCGTTTGTTGCAGAAGGTAACAAGCGCTTGGATGCAGTAAACTGTGTTGCTAGTAACGCTAGCTGCATCGTTTCCGATTCAGTATCTGGAATGATTTGCGAAAACCAAGGCTTAATTCAAGCTGGTGGTAACTGTTATCCAACTCGTCGTATGGCTGCTTGCTTACGCGATGGTGAAATCATTTTACGTTACGTTTGCTACGCACTATTGTCTGGTGATTCTTCCGTATTAGATGACCGTTGTTTGAACGGTTTGAAAGAAACCTACACAGCATTAGGTGTACCTGCAACATCAGCTGCGCGCGCAGTACAAATCATGAAAGCTTGTGCAGTTGCTCACATCAATAACACTGCAACCAAGCGCAAGATGGATACTCCCCAAGGTGACTGCTCGGCATTAGCTTCTGAAGCAGCTAGCTACTTCGACCGTGTTATCTCTGCTCTTAGCTAATCGTAAGCTGAAAGTAAGTAAATCAAGCACTGGTTGAATAAAAGTCCTGCATTCAAAAATTATTCTGGAGATATCAGAAGATGAAATCAGTTATTACCACAGTTGTTGCAGCTGCTGATGCAGCCGGTCGTTTTCCAAGTTTATCAGATTTAGAATCAGTACAAGGTAGTATCCAACGCGCGAATGCTCGTTTAGAAGCTGCTGAAAAGCTTTCTACTGGTATCGATGCAGTTGCTAAAGAAGCTGGAGATGCTTGTTTCACCAAGTATCCTTACCTCAAGCAAGCTGGAGAAGCTGGTGAAAACCAAACCAAAGTAGACAAGTGCTACCGCGACTTCAAACATTATTTACGTCTTATCCAATACTCCTTAATCGTTGGTGGTACTGGCCCTCTCGATGAGTGGGGTATTGCTGGCGCCCGTGAAGTATACCGCAGCTTGAACCTACCAACAGCACCTTACGTTGCTGGTTTGCAGTTCACACGTGACCGCGCTTGCTCTCCTCGTGACATGTCACCTCAAGCACTTCTTGAATTCCGCGCGCTTCTTGACTACGCTATCAACTCTTTGTCCTAAGAGTTTATAGTGCTGAGTGCTGAGTGCTGAGTGTTAGATTTCGAGGGAATTTTGCATTTGGTAGTTGGTACTGAGTACGAGCGCAAATAACATGTGTAGGGACTTTCAGAATATTGCTTTTCCACTTTCAGGTGAAGTTATATTCAGGAAGTCCCTTAACTATGATGGTCTCTATATCAGCGCATTCAAAATTTATGGCTAATGATGCTTTGTTTGAACAACTCAAACATCCTAATCCGAATATGCGGAACCGCGCGATGTTAGAAATTGCTGATAATCGCGATGAAAATACAATTCCCCGTTTAATTAGCATTCTTGATGAAGATGATATAGTCTATCGCCGCGCGGCTGTTCAAGCTTTAGGTGTTATTGGACCCGACGCTGTGGCGCCTTTGATAGATTTATTACTCAACAATACAGATGCAACTATTCGCGCTAGCTGTGCGAAAGTGATGGCACAAGTTGCAGTCAACCATCCCGAAGCAGCTTTTCCAACCGTTGGTATCGAAGCACTCAAGCAAGCTGTTAATGATTCTAATCCTGTTGTTCATATTGCATCTGTAATGGCACTTGGCGAAATTGGCGAACCCGCATTTGAAGTATTAACTGATACTCTGCAAACTACAGATAATGTCGCAGTTGCTGTTGCTATCGTAAATGCTTTAGGTGATTCCGGTAATCCCAAAGCCGTAGAAATACTTACATCTTTGAGCAATGACGACTCTGTAGATTCTTACGTCCGTGAGTCTGCAATTAGCGCACTACCTCGTTTAGAACAGGTAATTAATTATAAAAATAGGAAGTGGTAAAGAAAGCCATTTTACATATATCCTTGTAACTCATAGTCATATCGAGTATACTTTGAGTTGTAAAGTAATATTAAGATATGAGTAATTTAATTATTGGTGAAGTTGCAAGCTTATGTGCGGAACTGGCTACATTTATTGGCGCCTCAGTTGTGACCATTGCTAATTTTGTTTTATCTTGGGCAATGGCATTTGAGAAAGGCGCCATGTTATTTGTGATTAGCGACGAAATTATACCAGAGTCACATTGTAAAGGTTTGGAGAAAGAAGGAACGATTGGTGTAATGGCTGGTTTTGTAGTGATGATGTTTTTTGATATTGCACTGGGATGATATATATTTACCACAGAGACGCAGAGGGCACAGAGTAGAAGGGAATGACTTGTCCATAGTACTATTAAGTTGTTCAACATTTTTGTGAGTCAATAATGTCGGATTCTAATTCTTTTAACGAAGCTCTCGATGCGCTGTACAAAGCAGCAAAGGCATCCGCCAATTTTATCGAGACAGCATTGGCTTTAAAAGAGAGTGAATTTAGCCCAGCGGATAAACAGCGTTTGAAAGTGGCACTTTCTGTATTAAAACTTACATGGTCGGACGATGATGACGATGACTATGATGATGATGATGATTATGACGAAGACGAGTATGATACAAACTTTGAGTCATGTAATAATTAAGTAGCACTCACCACTCACCTGTAGGTTCGCGCAAAAGGCGCTAATCTTCGCGCAAAAGCTACTAATTTTTTTTCGCGCATAAGCCGCTAATTTCTAGAATCGGCGCCTAACCATGTACATTTTCAAAAAATATGCATACTTCTGCCGAACTAGTATAGTCCTTGGATGAGCTAGACCTAACTTTTTCTCGCATAGTGCTAATGCTTTTTGAAACAGAGGTTCAGCTTCGCTGTTCCGTCCTTGCGAATAGTACAGAATAGCCAGGTTTTCGTAACTGCTGGCGACATCGGGATGGTCTTCTCCCAACAGCCGTTGCCTTAGTTCTAATGCTTTTTGATACAGAGGTTCAGCTTCGCTATACCGTCCTTGCGATTTGTAGAGACTCGCCAGGTTGTCGTAACTGGTGGCGACATGGGGATGGTCTTCTCCCAACAGCCGTTGGTATAGTTCTAATGCTTTTTGATACAGAGGTTCAGCTTCACTGTACTGTCCTTGCAAATCGTAGAAAATAGCCAGGTTGTTGTAACTGCCGGCGACATCGGAATGGTCTTCTCCAAACAGCCGTTGCCTTAGTTCTAATGCTTTTTGATACAGAGATTCAGCTTCGCTGTACCGTCCTTGCGAATTGTAGAGAATAGCGAGGTTGTTGTAACCGCTGGCGACATTGGGATAGTCTTCTCCGAACAGCCGTTGCGTTAGTTCTAATGCTTTTTGAAACAGAAGTACAGCTTCGCTATACCGTCCTTGCGAATTATAGAGAATAGCCAGGTTGTTGTAACTGCCTGCGACATCGGGATGGTCTTCTCCCAACAGCCGTTGCCTTAGTTCTAATGCTTTTTGAAGCAGAGGTTCAGCTTCGCTGTACCGTCCTTGCGAATTGTAGAGAAGAGCCAGGTTGTTGTAACTGGTGGCAACATCGGGATGGTCTTCTCCTAAGCGTTCTCTTGCAAATGATACACATTGCTCTAGCCAAGGAAGGGCTTGCGCGTAAGCTCCTTGACCCTTATAAAAAAGACTCAAACCAATAAATGGCTCAATTAAATCTTCATTACTCAACCAATCCTTATAATCTGTGGCGGCTTGAGCTAGGTGGGGGATAATAGGAGCTAGTTTATTGATTTCTTCTAAAGTAGGTGTTTCAGGTATTGTCTTTGCAGCTTCTACCATCGCGATACAAAATTTATATTTTTGTTTATCTGCAATCGCTAGGTTGTTTTGTTTATTGCTAAAAAACTTATGAATGAGTTGATGTAACTGGTAATTATCTTCACTTTGCAGCAGGTGCAAATTTTCTAACTCCAGTCTAGCATCTTCTAATTCTTCCGAGTCTTGCTCAACAACAGCATTTTCGACCAAAGACCAGGGAATAGGAGCTAAAGCAAATAGACTTAGTAAACATCCTAAATCTTGAGCCGATTGAGTTAATTCTAACCAACTCAATTCAAAAGCTGCTTCGACTCCCCGCTTAATCTCTAAATTCCAAGCGGGGTCAGAGTTTTTAACTACTAATGAAGGATGACCTAGCCCTTTTTCTTCTAAGCGTTGCAACATTTCTAGCAAACTTACCTTACGTTTTTTGATGTAACGTCCAACTAGTTGCAATGCCAGAGGTAAGTATCCTAAACGTTGACAAAGTTCTTTTGCTTTTTCTAACTCTTGGTTTACCTTCTCGGAACCAACTAATTCAGCTAATAATTGTCGCGCGTCTAACTCCGATAAAACTGACAAATATAGAGAACCAGCTAAATCCAACTTTAATCTGGTAGTAATTAATACTTTAAATTGCGATGGTTGTGGGGGTAAATAAGGTTTGATATCGCTGTAATTTTTGACATCATCAAGTACAACCAGTGTTTTACCCTCACGCCAACGTCTCCAACACCAACGGACTTGTTCAGATAACTCAAAATCCTCTGGAGGTTGCAAACCTAAATCTGTACGGGCAAAATTGACTATTTGTAAACCAATATCCGCTTCTGTTGCTCGTAACCAACAAATACCACCGGGGTAACTATACGATTGCAAATGCAATAGTGAATATTGAATCGCTAATTCAGTTTTTCCAATACCACCCATCCCTTCAACTGAAGCAATTACTACCTCATTATTTCGTTGTAACTGTTGATGAAGACGGTTTAATTCATCTTCCCGTCCCACAAATTTCTCTGTGCTGCTGTTAGGAATATTCTGCGGAAATCCCGTTGGTTTGGATATATTATCTAAATTGTTTATTGTTTGGTAAACTTGAGTAATGTTACTGACTGTAATGTCACCACCAGCGCGTACATCCTCAAATATTTTATTGATAGTTAGGTTTCCAAATACCGCACCCACAGTGGTATTATTGTCGCCATGAACATTTTGAACTACATTCTCATTGCCCGAAATTATTTTTTCATTTTCCATACAACCGGGGTGATTTAGTCAAGTGTGGGTATATTTGTTAGTTAAAATAAGTACTAATTGATAGTTGCATCACCGCCTACTTTTCCAATCGACTTATTGCCGTCTCCAGTCACGTTTTGCACCACATTATCATCACCGCTAATATTTTGATTAAAAGTATTAACAGCTTTAGAAATTACTTCCGGCGCCTCTGACATCAAACCAGCTATCTGGGCAGCTAATGCTTTGTCATCATCGAATAACTTCTTGAGTTGTTTTTGAAGTGTATCTAAAGCATCTGCATCGTTAGGGGAATTCGCCAATTCTTCTGCTGCTCCTTTTGCTATCGGCTTTTCTTCTACTTTTGGTTGTAGCTTACCCCAAATAGCAGTTGCCTTTTGCCAAACATCCTCACCAAGTTTCTGCGATGCACCTTCCACAGCCTTGTTGCCTACCTTTAGTAAAAATGGTAAACATGGCGCCAAAAACTTCACAAGTAAAGCTATATCCATTGTTTTATCTGGTTTGCTTATAGTTATAATTAAGCTTATCTATAAATTACATTTTGCTAAAAATAGAAAATATAATTCAAACTTTAGTAATATTTTACTACTAATAGTCCATAATTATACAGGAGAATAATTAATATATATGTTAAAAAAATATTACATTTGACTTTTTGCTAAGAATATGTACTAAAAGTGTTCAGTAGTTACCTGTGATAGTGCTGTAGGTAAATCTTGGATGTGTTTATTGTAAGGGTTAATTTTTTAGGCTTTCTGCAAATGAGAGCAATAAACATAGGCATACCGACAATTTAGGTAATCGAACAAAAGTACTGTAAAAGGTATTTTCCTTATACAACCATTAGCCCAATGTGCTAAAAGCTAACTATAGCAAGAGTTTTTACATTTAATTGTGGAAATCCATAAATTAGCGTCTTTTCTGCGAATCGTCCCAGTAATTACTGCCCGTTCGCTCATTTTTGACTTCATGGTTTAATTAAGGCTTACTGGGCTTATAACTGGAGTTTAGACTAAATAATCTAAAACCCTTGTGTAGCAAGCATTCTAGACTTTGGAATTAGAAACAGTCAATAAATCATAAAAGCCTTGCTGGATAAGGGTTTGGCGGCTTGATTTGTCAAAATAGTCTAAACTCCAGTTATAGAGGTTAAGCCGAGATACAAGTAATTTCCGGCAAGATGACCTGAAAAGCCTTATCCTGTAGGGGGTTTGATAAATTGCTACATTAGGGTTAAAAAAAGTCGTGTTTGGTAACGAGAAATTAAGCCTTTTAAGGCCATCTTGCAGGTTTTTACATTTATCTCGGCTCAACGTCAATGTGTATTAGCCTTTATCAAGTTTCAAAAAAATCTGTTTTTAAGGCTATTTGTTAGTTACATTAATACAAATATTTGTTTTAAAATGGTAATTTACAATTCAATTTAACGGTCGTTATTTTGATAATTTGGGACATCTATAATCGCCTTTTTCAGCTTATCAATGAGCAGAAGTCTAAATTGCTAATACACATTAGGTTAAAATGTTGGACTTCACCCAAGAGTAGACCCCAACCTCTACACTTTCACCCGTTAAAAGTGCGTTGCTTAAAAAAATGGAAAACCACAGCTATCGGCATTACCCTGTCTTTTACAGGTTTTGTAGCATTTTCGCCTAGCACATTCGGTGGCGAACAAACGCCTTTTGTTCAAGTTTGTAAATATGTTACTTTGGGAGGACTTGCCGCTCTGGGTATCGCTTTCAAGGATTTTAACATAACAGATAAAATTTAGGACAGCTAGGAAGATTTTATCTGGTGTATTCATTAAATCTTAAATCCAAAATGTGGCCTTTGTAACAATTAACATTAAAATTTTTGGAATTTATTAACCCAGAAAGAGTAATAATGTATACTTCTGCTGGAGTACATCCTTTCACATAAATCAACCATATGACTACTACAGCCTTTGTCGTTCTCAAAGAAGGTTCCACAGGTGCAGAAGTTACTAAACTGCAACAGCGTTTGAAAACACTCAATGTATATACAGGTGCAGCCGATGGCTCATTTGGGACTCAAACCAAAGCGGCGGTAATCAAATTTCAGCAAAACCACGCCTTAACTGCCGATGGGATTGTAGGCTTGGAAACCGAGGCGAGTTTAGAACGCGATGTTTGGGTTGCCCAAAGAGCAAATTTAAAGGAAGGTACAGTTCATAGTGATGTCAAACTCTTGCAGACATTATTGGCACAAGAGGTAGAAAATTCGGGCGATGCTACTGCTGGTGTTTCAATCAAGTACGCCATTGATGGGGTTTTTGGCTCGCAAACTACAACAAATGTAGTCAAATTTCAGACTAAGTACAAGCTCAAAGCTGATGGGGTTGTTGGCGGTGCGACTTGGAAAGCTTTATCTGGTGTCCTCACTTTTGATAATCTTGATGCCTCAATTATTGTCCGCGAACACCTGTTCAATGTTTAGCAAACGAGTCACAAGCTCTGATTCGTTTTTAGTATAAAAACAAGCTTTACACTTAAGCAATCTTATCAGGAGAAAGTTATGCCACAAGACCAAATATTGAAACTCCACTCTAAAGGCGATAATGTCAAGCATCTCCAGGATGATCTGAATGTTGCGATTTATGGTTTTGGTAAAAATGCAGTTGACGGTCAACCTAATAGCCATCCAATAGTAGTTGATGGTGACTTTGGTACGGAAACCGAAGCTAAAGTCAAAGAGTTCCAACGTAGCCATAACTTAACTGTCGATGGAATTGTTGGAGCTAAAACTTGGCAAATCCTTCATGAATTAGCAGCAAGTGCAAGAAGGGCTGGCTAATAGAGGTTAAGCCGAGATACAAGTAATTTCCGGCAAGATGGACTGAAAAGCCTTATCCTGTAAGGGTTTGATAAATTGCTACATTAGGGTTAAAAAAGTCGTGTTTGGTAACGAGAAATTAAGCCTTTTGAGGCCATCTTGCAGGTTTTTACATTTATCTCGGCTCAACGTCAACATCTCTATAAGTTCATACCTTAGCCATCAGTTTATTTAAGATTGTGCTTCCTTGTGGGTTAACAACCGTGAGACGAATATGTTTTTTGTCTGCTGGTTGATAAGTAATAAATATATTTGTAGTTATTATTTTTGAAAGTATAAATGTAACTTTGGCTATTGCCAGATATTTCTGGATTTTTTAAAGTTAAATCACTTCCTTGTTTAGTATTTTGACCTGAATAAGTATAAATACCAGACTGGTCTAAATTAAGCTTTACAATCCACTCAGTACTGCTATCTGTAAAAGCACCTGTCGGACGAACAAAATCTGGGCTGAAATTCTTGCCTAGCATAGAATCAGAAGAATGAGTATTGTAATTAATTCTGTCTGGTTACTTATAAAGAGTAAATAATATTACATGTAGTCAGGCAGGTGCATTCCGGTCAGGTAGGGCAAGTTGGCACGTAAGGACGATTTGTGGGTGTAGAAGATGGTACTTGAGCAACTAATGAAATTGTACCGTCAGCATTTTTTATCAAACCTTGCGCTTCTACAATTGCATTTGTCAGTTTGACTTTAATATTTCCATCCACTTGTCGAAGCGCTCCAAAGCTAGGTGTACTGTTTTCTAATGTTGCCAATTCTCTCAATCCGTTTGTACCTGATAATGGGTTTAAAGGACTGGGTGGTAAGCTGCCGTGTCCAGTAACGGTAAATTCGCCGAGAGGACGACGCGATGCTGAGTTTCCCCTAGGGCAAATTTGACTAATTTTAGTGGTTGCGTCGAGTACTTGCCCTGGTAATTCAAGAATTGCTTGAGTGGGTTGGACTTCTGGTTGCTGGATGCTAACTTGTCCCTGTATGCCAAATTGCGAACTTGCGGTAATGTCACTGCTGTTGGGAGATGCTTGTGATAATCGTTTGATTCCGAAAATGCTTTGAACACGGATGTTAACGTTTCCACCGTTCCCTGTAAAAGCATTTGCGGTGATGTCGCTATCTTCTTTGGGAACGGCAACAATAAAAGGTGTATCAATGTTAATGTTGCCGCCATTTCCGCCAGAAGAAGCAAGTCCAGCAGTTGTAGAAATGTTACTACCGCGACGTAATAGTAAAAAATCTGCGGCTTTTAACTTGATATTTCCACCATCAGTAGAATTTGTTACGGCTATGATTTCACTTCTATTATCGAGCTTTACCGAGCCAGAATTAATATTAATATCTCCAGCGTTTCCAAATCCTGCACCACTGGAAGATATGAACGCACTTTTAGATACAGATAGTTTTCTAGATTCAACTGTGATATTTCCACCTTTACCAATACCCGTGGCGCCTACTGCACTGAATATACCAGAATTTCGATTGTTACCAACACCATCAATATTAATGGCATCGCGGGCATTAATTGTGATATCGCCTGCATTACCTTTTCCAACAGTAGTAGCATTAAGTTGCCCACCATTAAGTAAAGACAATGAACCAGTAGTTAGCTTGATATTACCTGCATTACCAATAGCAGATGCTTCAACCGTGCTGAACGCTCCAGAATCATCAAACTTAACTGTATCGCGGGCATCGATAATAATATCGCCTCCATTGCCCTGCCCAAAAGTACTAGAAAACAGTCCGGCGCCATTTGTTAGCGAAAGTGAAGGGGTTGTTACCTCGATATTTCCTCCTCTACCTATACCAGAAGTCGCCAAAAAACTAAAGGCGCCACTTGGGAAACCATTACCTGCTGTACTGTCGAAGATGACAGCATCACGGGCATTAATAATAATATTTCCCGCTTTACGGTTAGAGAAAGTTAGAATGTTGCCACGGTTTGTTAATGCCAGAGTCCCAGTTTTGATTTGAATATTTCCACCGTTACCACTTCCAGATGCAGCAGCACTAGTACCACTGGCTAAACCGTTGCTGCCGACACCATCCATATTAACTCTGTCGCTTGTATCGATAATGATATTACCTGCATTACCTTGTCCAAAACTAAATGTATTGATTTCACCACCATTAGTTAAAAATAGTGCTTTGGCATTAATGCGGATATCGCCACCATCACCCACTGCAAGTCCCGAAACACTAGATACATTGCTAGAAAAATTATTGCCTGTACCATCAAAAGTAACATTATCACGGGCATTGATGGTAATATTACCTGCGTTTCCTCGTGCATTAGTAAGGCTAGATAACTCTGCCCCCGACGTGACTGAAAGCGACCCTGTGGTAATTTCGATATCTCCTCCTCTACCATCACCATTAAGCAAGCCACTTTTCAAGCCGCTAATTGCACTAACAGTCTCACCTTCAAAAGAAACGATATTTCCAGCGACACCATCAATACTTATGCGATCGCGTGCAACAATTGTAATCTTACCTGCATTTCCTCCGGCACCGAGTACTGTCGTATTCATTTGACCGCCATTAGTCATAAACAGCGACCCTGTTTTCAACTGAATATTTCCAGCATCAGCGCCGTTACCAATTGTAAAAGTATCTGCACTACTAACTAAACCAAAGGCACTGAAACCATCTATTGTAGTTGTATTGCCAACATCAAGATTAATATTACCCCCTTTTCCCGAACCGCCACTAAAGGCTTTGATTCCACCTCCATCATTAAGCAATAGTTCGCCTGTGCTGATGCGAATGTCACCAGCATTCCCGATTTCATTACCAACAGAAGTGCTGCCGATGCGACTAATCGTCGTGCTGCCTCCAAAGCCTTGAACAGTAACTTTATCGCGGGCATTAATAGTGATATTACCACCATCTCCGCGTCCATTAGTTCCGCTAGATACTTCTGCCCCATTTGTTACCAAAAGCGACCCGGTTGCAATTTGGATGTTTCCACCCTTACCCACACTTCCAAGCAAGTCGCTTTTAATGCCACCAGGTGCATTATTCACGACACCATCAAGTCTAATGTTATCAAGGGCATTCACGATAATATTTCCGCTATTGCCTTGTCCATATACACTTGTATCAATTTTCGCGCCATTAGTTAGCGAAAGCGAGCCTGTAGTAATTTGGATATCTCCACCCTTAGTTACGGCTTGTCCAAGAACACTAGTTGATATCTCGCTATCACCATAAAGTTGAATTATATCGCGTGCATTAATGGTAATATCGCCTCCATCACCTT